>NZ_JBSXNN010000088.1:0-50566 GCF_056857635.1 Vreelandella sp. L-15
GAGCTTGTGTAAGACCTGAGGTGCCATCACCAAGGGCAACGGGCTGTGAAGCAGGAACCCGGAAGGCAACAACCGGGAATCCCCTTCCTTTCCGCCGCAGGCGGCAGCTTCCTAAGAAGCTGAGGAAGGGGAGGAGGTCAACACGCTGGAAGATATTATTGAGACCATTCTCGGCCAAGATATCGTCGATGAAACTGACAGCGTGGCGAACCTGCGCCACTATGCGAAACAGCGTTGGGTCAAACGTATTAAACGCGAAGATAAGAATGTGAAACCAGCAGAGTGAACGCTGCCATAACCTCATTGTCTTAGCGCTAAACGTTCTTCTATAGTGAAGGCGTTGAAAGTCATATAAGGTATGAGAGCCACTTCACTTTAACGAGGAGCAACGATGTCATTACGTATCAATGCAGTCATACCTGACTTTGAAGCAGAAACCAGCCAAGGGCCGATTCGTTTTCACGATTGGATCGGCGATAGCTGGGCGATTCTCTTCTCGCACCCCAAAGACTTCACACCGGTGTGCACCACTGAGTTGGGCGCAGTAGCGAAACTGAGTGCCGAATGGGAAAAGCGCGGCACTAAGGTAATTGGTGTTTCTGTTGACGGCGTGGAAGACCACAATCGCTGGGCAGGCGATATCGAAACCGCGAGCGGCAGTAGCGTGGGTTTCCCCCTCATTGCTGATGAAGACCTCAAAGTCTCCAAGCTGTTCGATATGCTGCCGGAAGATGCCTACCTGCCCGATGGCCGCACGCCAGCGGACAGCGCCACCGTGCGTTCGGTCTTCATCATCGGCCCGGATAAGCAGCTAAAGCTCTCCATGACCTACCCGATGACCGTAGGCCGTAACTTTGCCGAAATTTTGCGTGCGCTGGATGCGCTGCAAACCACGGCAAAGCATGGGATTGCCACCCCGGCGGATTGGACAGTCGGCCAGGATGTCATCATCCCGCCCAGCGTCTCAGACGAGGACGCCAAGCAGAAATTTGGTGAGTTTGACACCGTGCTGCCTTACCTACGCAAGACCAAGCTGCGTTAATCGCGCGACAAGCAGTCGATTGGAAGCCCCGCCAGTGCCACTGTCGGGGCTTTTTTTATGCTAGGCGGGTTCTTCTAGTGGCTGCCAGCGCCCCTGTTTTTTCTGGTGGCGTAACTGATCTAGAATCTTGAATTTCAAGATGCCAAATACCCAGGTTTCAAACTCTGAGCGGCCTTCAAACGTCGTGCTTTTTTCAAAGGCGGTCAGTAAAGTTTCTTGAACGGCATCTTCGGCGGCGGCTGAGTCCCTTAGCTGTAAGCGCGCAAAGGCAAGTAGGCGAGGGCGCATGTAGCTGAAATGCGTGGCGGCCAGTGAAGCGGTGATGGTCACAGTGTCCCCTTGTCGTTGCTGGTTCCTTCTCATCGCACATCGAGTTTACGATATTCATGGAAAATACGCTGTTATTAGGATTTTTAGGCAGTTTGGTGGCTGGGCTATTGACCGCCGTGGGGGCGTTGCCCGTGCTGCTGGGCAAAACGCCAAGTCGGGGGTTTCGTGATTTAGCGCTGGGCTTTGCGGCCGGGGTGATGCTGGCGGCTTCGTTTTTCTCACTAATTATTCCGGCGCTAGATGCCGCAGAGATCTACTATTCGGGCGGGCCAATTCCGGCGGCACTGGTGTGCACCGCTATTTTGTTGGGTATGGCGGCGATTGCACTGCTCAACGAGCGCTTACCCCACGAGCACTTTCAGCAAGGAAGGGAAGGGCCTGAAGCCGCATCGCTGCGCCGGGTATGGCTGTTTGTGTTTGCTATTGCAATTCACAACCTGCCGGAAGGCTTGGCGGTCGGCGTTGGCTTTGGTGCCAATGGATTAGAAGGCGGGATGCCGCTGGCAATTGGCATTGGCTTGCAGAACATGCCGGAAGGGTTAGCGGTAGCCGTGGCGCTGATGGGGGAAGGCTACTCCAAGTGGCGCTCCTGGTCGATTGCGGCGCTGACCGGGCTCATTGAGCCGATTGGCGGGCTGTTTGGCGCCAGCGTCGTCACCGTTTCTCAAGTGCTGTTGCCCTGGGGCCTGGCGTTTGCTGCGGGTGCCATGCTCTACGTGATTAGCCACGAAATCATTCCCGAAACCCATCGCTGTGGCCACCAGAAGAAAGCGACGTTTGGCCTGGCGATGGGCTTGGTGATCATGCTGTTTCTCGATGTATGGCTGGGCTAGGCTCAGCCTTTTAGGTGCTCCACCAGCGCCTGGGCAAAGGTATCGGTGGTGCCGGTGCCGCCCATATCGGGCGTGACCATATCGCGGCGATTCTCTAGCACGGCGCGAATCCCCTGACGAATGGCATCCCCCTTGGCGGTCATGCCGAGGTGGTCGAGCATCTGGGCGGCGGCAAGCAGCAGGGCGCAGGGATTGGCAATTTTCTTGCCTGCAATGTCCGGCGCCGAGCCGTGTACCGCTTCAAAAATGGCCGCTTTTTCACCGATGTTCGCCCCTGGGGCTAAGCCCAAACCGCCCACGAGTCCAGCGCACAGGTCGGAGAGGATATCGCCGAACAGGTTGGTGGTGACGACCACATCGAATTGGTGAGGGTTCATAACCAGCTGCATACAGGCGTTATCCACGATCATCTCTTGGAATTCGATCTCGGGATACTCGCTGGCCACTTCACGGGCAACGTCTAAAAACAGGCCGGAGCTGGTCTTGATGATGTTGGCTTTGTGAACGGCGGTGACCTTCTTGCGACCATTCTGTTTGGCTAGCTCAAAGGCGTAACGCACGATGCGCTCGGAGCCTTTGCGGGTCACTTTGATCACCGAGATGCCGGTATTGCCGTCGTCGAGCATCTCTTGGCCATCGGAGAGGTAAGCCCCTTCGGTGTTTTCCCGCACGGTGATCATGTCGATATCATCGTAGCGGGAGCGGGTGCCCGGAAAGCTGATGGCGGGGCGCACGTTGGCATAGAGGTCAAAGTGGCGGCGTAGCTGCACGTTAATCGATGAAAAGCCCTTACCAATCGGCGTAGTGAGTGGGCCTTTCAGGGCAATGCCGTGCTTTTCAATGGCATCCAACGAGGCTTGAGGAATCAGCGTGCCGTGCTTTTCAAGCGCTACCAGGCCCGCGTCGATAAACTCGTAGTTCAGCCCGCACTCAAGGGCGTCTAGCACTTGCAGGGTGGCATCCATGATTTCGGGGCCGATGCCATCGCCTTTAATCACTGCGACTGTCTGGCTCATGAGCGGGTCCTCTCGTTGGTAGGGTAGAAAGTGGCGAGGAAAGGGCGGTGGGGCCGCCGTTTGAGTGCCATGGTAAGCCAAGCTTAGGGATCAGGTCATCGTCTAAACGTCTAGGGTGGCGGGTGCGAATTGGCCTGTTTGCTGGTAGAATGCCGCGCTCAAGGCGACTGGAACGCACTTAGCTGCCGCCATCTCGCCTGAATAACGATGTTAAAACAGCAAGGTTTATCTGTAATGATCAATGCAATGGCAGCCGTTGCTCTGCCGACACCAGGGCTGATGACTCCACCCTAGGTTCTCCCTCCTTAATTAGCGCCATAACGCTCTTCGCGTTATATCGGTGCTATGGCACCCCGTTGCCGCTATTTGGCTATCGGCGCGTTTGCGTCTTCGATTGGTAGCACTCATCCGACAATCTATTACTAACGTGCGCTCTTGTGCTGCCTTTGTGTGCGGCTGCGGCGCGCAATGTCTTTAAACCTCTAACCATGGACTCCCTGAATGGCACTTTTCAGTAAGCATGAGTGGTTCTCTAACATTAAGGGCGACACGCTCTCAGGTATTGTCGTCGCGCTGGCGCTAATTCCTGAAGCGATCGCCTTTTCAATTATCGCGGGCGTGGACCCGAAAGTGGGGCTTTACGCCTCGTTCTGTATCGCGGTGATTATCGCCTTTACCGGTGGCCGCCCCGGTATGATCTCTGCGGCCACCGGTGCCATGGCGCTTTTGATGGTAACGCTAGTGCGTGAGCATGGCTTGGAGTATCTGCTGGCCGCCACGTTGCTGACCGGCGTGCTGCAAATTATCGCGGGCTACCTGCGCCTGGCGGAGCTGATGCGATTTGTCTCCCGCTCGGTAGTCACCGGGTTTGTGAATGCGCTGGCGATCCTGATTTTTATGGCGCAACTGCCGGAGCTTACTAATGTGACGTGGCATGTGTATGCCATGACGCTGGCTGGCCTGGGGATTATCTACTTGTTCCCTTATTTGCCGAAGATTGGCAAGTCGGTTCCTTCGCCCCTGGTGTGCATCGTGGTGCTGACCGTGGTGTATATGGTGAGCGGTATGGATATTCGCACCGTGGGCGATATGGGCGAGCTGCCGGATACGCTGCCGGTTTTCCTATGGCCGAACGTGCCGTTAAATCTTGAAACCCTGATGATTATTTTTCCCTACGCCGTGATGCTGGCAGTGGTGGGCCTGCTTGAGTCGATGATGACCGCCACGATTGTGGATGATCTTACTGATACACCCAGCGATAAAAACCGCGAGTGTAAAGGCCAAGGGGTGGCTAATATTGGCGCTGGTTTAATGGGCGGTATGGCTGGTTGCGCGATGATTGGCCAGTCGGTGATCAACATTAAATCGGGTGGCCGGACGCGTTTATCGACGCTGATTGCGGGCGTGGTGCTGCTGCTGATGGTGGTGTTCTTGTCAGACTGGGTATCGCAAATTCCCATGGCGGCGCTGGTCGCGGTGATGATTATGGTCTCGATTGGTACCTTTAGCTGGGAGTCCATTCGCGATCTGAAAAAGCATCCGATGAGCACCAATATCGTCATGCTGGCGACTGTCGCGGTGACCGTCGGTACCCATAACTTAGCGATGGGGGTTTTTGTCGGCGTGCTGCTGGCGGCGCTGTTCTTCGCCAATAAAGTTAGCAACATCATGTACGTCGGCTCAAAAGAAATAGAGGCCGGTAAAGAGCGCGAATACCAAGTGGTTGGACAGGTGTTTTTTGCCTCGTCTGAGCGCTTTATGGCCGCGTTTGATTTCAAAGAGAGCATCGATAAGGTGATCATTAACCTATCGAAGGCGCACTTCTGGGATGTGACCGCCGTTCAGGCGCTTGACCGCGTGGTGATTAAATTCCGCCGCGAAGGCACCGAGGTTGAACTGGTAGGCCTAAACGAAGCAAGCGCCACCGTGGTGGACCGCTACGCCGTTCATAACGACCCGGAAGCCGTTGAAAAACTGATGGGCGGCCACTAAGCCAGGCAAGGAGAACAGCATGACTGAACACGTACTCGCCGCCATTGACGGCTCCCAATTTGCCGAAGGCGTTTGCGACTATGCCGCCTGGGCAAGCCTGGCCCTGGGTGCACCGCTAAGCTTTGTGCACGTTGTAGATAATCACTCTTGGGCACCCGAAGAGCAAAACTTATCCGGCAGCCTGCGCTTCGGTGCCCGCGAAAAGCTGATGGAAGAACTCTCAGCGCTTGATGAGCAGCGTGCCAGGGTAAATCGTGAGCAAGGCAAGCTGATGCTCGAAGCGGCCAAGGCCAGGGCGGTGGAAGATGGGGTAAGTAGCCCCACGACCCGCCAGTTAAACGGCACGCTAGTGGAAACACTGGTAGAGCTGGAAAAAGACGTGCGCCTGCTAGTGGTAGGCAAGCGCGGCGAAACCGCCCACCAGGCAAGTGGGCACCTGGGCGCTAACCTAGAGCGGGTGGTGCGGGAAATGCACCGCCCGATTTTGATGGTGCCGAAAGCCTTTCAGCGGCCGGAAAAGGTGCTGATTGCCTTTGATGGCAGCCAAACCGCCCGCAAAGGGGTGGAGATGCTGGCCCGCTCGCCGCTATTTGCGGGGGCAACCTGCCATGTACTGATTGTAGGAGCAGAAACAGCCGAGCACCGCAGTGAGCTGGCGTGGGCGCTAAACACTTTGCGTGAAGCAGGGCATCATGCAGAAGGCGCGATTCGCGCGGGTGAAGTGGATGACGCTTTGCAAGCTTACGAGCAGGAAAGCGGTATTGATCTACTGGTGATGGGAGCCTACGGGCACTCGCGCATTCGTCATTTGCTAGTAGGCAGTACCACCACGGCCATGCTGCGAAGCAGCCGGATACCTGTGTTAATACTGCGTTAACCGCTTATCAACATCGCTTAAGCCGGGCTGCTCGTAAGAGCAGCCCGGCTTTTTTGTGGGAGGTTGTTGATGCTGCAGTGCAATACTGTGCTATTCGATACTATGCTGTTAGGCAGGTTGTTACCTATCCACTCTCTGGAATAGCGAGGAGCCTGCCGTGCCAACGTTGGAAAAATCGCCTATTGGCTTTGATGCAACCTCACCCTCTCACCGTTTTATTGCCGAGCTATTGCGCGAGGCTGACATTCAACTGGATGGGAGCCGCCCTTGGGATATACAGCTGTACGCACCCGGCGTTATCGATAGTGCTCTTTCGCGAGGTAATCTGGGACTTGGCGAAAGCTACATGCGAGGGGAGTGGGATGCCATACGGCTAGATGAGCTGTTTTACCGCATCATGCGTGCCCAGCTTGGCCAACGCATTAAGCCCACCCAGCTGATTTACCACTCGCTACGTTCACGCCTGCTCAACCGCCAAACAGCGAAGCGGGCGTGGGAAGTAGGGGAGAAGCACTACAATCTCGGCAACGACTTTTATGCCGCGATGCTCGACCAGCGGATGACCTACACCTGTGGCTACTGGAAACATGCCCAAACGCTGGATGAAGCCCAGGAAGCCAAGCTTGATCTTATTTGTCGTAAGCTCCAGCTAAAACCAGGGATGCGTGTTCTGGATATCGGCTGCGGCTGGGGCAGTTTTATGGGCTACGCTGCCGAGCATTATGGGGTGGAGTGTGTGGGCCTGACCATTTCTAAGGAGCAGGCTGAATTTGGGCAGCGGCTGCTAAGAAAAGGCTTACCGGTAGAGTTTCGCCTGCAGGATTATCGTGATGAAAGCGAGACGTTTGACCGCGTAGTGAGTATCGGTATGTTTGAGCACGTAGGTCATAAAAATTATCGCGAGTATATGAGTGTTGTTCACCGCTGCTTAAAAGATGATGGACTATTTTTGCTGCATACCATTGGTAAAAACTTAAGCAATACCGTGACCGACCCTTGGATTGATAAGTATATTTTCCCCAATGGTGAGCTGCCTACCTTAGGGCAAATCACAGACGCCGCCGAAGCACTGTTTGTTATTGAAGATCTACATAACTTCGGGGCTGACTATGATCGCACCTTAATGGCTTGGCACCATAACTTCGAAACCCACTGGCCGCGATTTAAAGAGCAGTATGGCGAGCGCTTTTACCGCATGTGGCGCTATTACCTGCTGGTGTGTGCAGGGGCTTTTCGCGCCCGGCAAATTCAGCTCTGGCAACTAGTGATGAGCAAGCAAGGGATACTTGGTGGATACTCCCGTGTTAGCTAACCACTCGCCCCGGCAGCAGTTTGTGGCAGCCAGAGGATCAAGGAGAGATAAACCTAGGGCTGCTGCTGTTCGAGCGACCCGCGTATCAAAAGGTTAGGCCGCTGGTGGGTGTGAAAAGGCCAAACGCTCGCCCATCCAGGCGGAGAATACACAGAGGGGCAGGCTGCCTATGCCGTACAGCAGCGCGAGCCCTAGACTGCCCTGCTGTGCCAAGTGCAGCGTTTCCAGGCTGAAGAGCGAAAAGGTAGTGAAGCCGCCGCAAAACCCTGCCACTAACAGCGGCTGCTGGCGCGCCAGTTTGCCATGTGGCGCGCGAGACGCTGTCGCGGCTAACCAGCCGATGAGGCAGGAACCCAGCACGTTTACCAATAGTGTTCCCCAGGGGAAGTGGCTACCCAGCACGGCCATAGAAGCCAGCGAAACGCTATAGCGAAGAACGCTTCCTATAGCGCTGCCAAGGCCGACGGCGAGATAGGCGTTGATACTCATTAAGGACTCCTTGCTAACCCTGGGCCAACCACCAGCCTAGCGCTGCCATGGCGATGCCTAATAGTAACGTAGCGACCATATTGAGCGCGGCGCGATTTGCTTGGCCGCGCTGCCACAGCTCAAGGGTCTGCAAGCTAAACGACGACACCGTGGTATAGCCGCCTAACAGGCCTGCTACCGCAAATAGCCAAAGCGACTGCGTATTAGCCACGCCGTAAACGCCTAGTAGCCAACCTGCTAATAGCGCTCCGCTAGCGTTGACGACGAGTGTTCCCCAGGGGAAGGCTTTACCCAGCGCATGAGCCATCGCGTTGGAAATGGCAAAGCGCCCGATACCCCCCAGTGCGCCGCCCAGCGCCACGAGTAATACGCTGGTGATGCCATGTCCCATGCTGCTCCTCGCCCTATGATGAATCTATTGATAGGCGGCTAATTGTAGCACCTGTATCCATCAAGGTCGGAGCGCCTAAAAACGTGCCGCTGACGGTGTTGCTGTCCAACGTCTTCGTGTACAACAGAGTCAGAATAACGACAACGTTTGGTGCACCCTCTCAAGGAGAAGCCAGTATGTCTGATTACGTGTTAGCAGCCATTGATGGGTCCCACTATTCAGAAAGTGTGTGTGACTATGCGGTTTGGGCAGCCACGGCGCTTTCGGCACCGCTGCGTTTTCTTCACACCGTTGATAACCACACGCAGGTGGCGGAGCCCGACTTAACCGGCCATCTAGGCCTGGGCACGCGAGAACATCTTCTGGAACAGCTCTCGGATATTGAAGAGCAGCGCGGCAAGCTTGCTCGCCAGCAGGGGCGCTTGATGTTGGATGCCGCGAAAGCGCGGGTAGCAGCGGCTGGGTTTGCAGAGCCGCCCTGTATGCTGCGCAATGGCACCCTGGTGGATACCTTGGCCGAGCATGAAAAAGAGATCCGCTTGCTGGTGCTAGGAAAGCGAGGGGAAGCGGCCCACCAAGCCAGCGGCCACTTGGGCTCTAACCTTGAGCGCGTGGTACGTGAGCTCCACCGTCCCATCTTGATGGTGCCGAAGGCGTTTACGCTGCCCAAACGCGTGCTGATGGCCTTCGATGGCAGCAAAACAGCGCGAAAAGGCGTTGAAATGCTGGCGAAAAGCCCCTTGTTTGATGACGCATCATGCCATGTGGTGATTGTGGGCGCAGAGACGGCAGAGAATCACTCGCAGCTGCAGTGGGCTATGGATACCCTCCGGGCCGCAGGCCACCAAACCGAAGGCGCTATTCGCGCCGGTGAGGTGGAAGAGACGCTGCGCGCTTATAAGCAAGAAAAGGACATTGATCTGCTCGTGATGGGGGCTTACGGTCACTCGCGCATTCGTCATCTGCTGGTGGGCAGCACCACCACGGCAATGCTGCGTAATGCGCATTTACCGGTGTTGATACTGCGCTGAATTGCGGTTGACGCTAAACCCTGGCCGCCGCTATACCCCTTAGTGGCGGCCAGGCGGCTTACGCGAGGCTGGTGGCGGCCTCTGGCTGAGTGGTGCGGGTTGGTTGCGCTGCGTTAATCCCCGATAGCACCGCTTTAAGCGAGGCGCTGACCGTGTCGCTATCTTCCGCCACGGCACAGATGCGCTGCCCATCAATATTAAGCTGCACGAAGGCAATGGCGTTGGCCTCGCTGTCGCCGCCTAGCGAGTGCTCGCTGTAATCGAGAATGGCCACATGGGTGCCGGTATGTTTCTTCCAGGCGTCGGTGAATGATGACATCGCGCCATTTCCCGTGCCGGATAAGCGCAGCGTTTCGGCACCCTGCCACAGCGTCATATCGATACCTTCCTGCTGCCCCTTCGAGAGCCGGTAGTCGGCCAGCGCTAGGGGGGCGTCATGGGAGAAGTTATCGAACATCACTTGGCGAATCATCTCGCTAGAGAGCTCGCCGTTACGTCGCTCGCTCTCTTTCTGCACGTAAGGGGCCAGCGCTAGCATCATCCAGCGGGGCAGGTTAATGCCGTAGTCGCGCTCCAGTAGGAAGGCCATACCACCCTTACCCGACTGGCTGTTGACCCGAATGACCGCTTGGTAATCCCGCCCAATATCGTGGGGGTCAATCGGCAGGTAGGCTACTTGCCACGGCTCATCGGGTTTCTGGTGTTTGAGCGATTTGCGAATCGCATCCTGGTGGCTGCCTGAGAAGGCGGTGTAGACCATTTCGCCTACCCAGGGGTGGCGGGGGTGCATCGTAATGCCGGTACATTCGTGAACCACTTGAATGATCTCGTCTGGATTGGAAAGATCCAGCTCGGGGTCAATCCCCTGGCTGTAGAGGTTCATCGCCAGCGTGACAATATCCATATTGCCGGTGCGTTCGCCGTTACCCAGCAAGGTGCCCTCTACCCGGTCGGCACCCGCTAACAGTGCAAGCTCAGCCGAGGCCACGGCACCGCCACGATCATTGTGGGTGTGAACGGAAATAATCACGCTGTCGCGGCGGCTAATGTGCTGGCAGAAGTACTCGATTTGGTCGGCGTAATGATGCGGGCCAGCCACTTCTACCGTGGTGGGCAGGTTAAGAATGCACTTGTTGTCTGGGGTGGGCTGCCATACTTCCATCACCGCTTCGCAGATCGCCAGCGAGAAGTCGATTTCCGTGCTGGAGAAGCTCTCCGGCGAGTACTGGAAGCGCCAATCAACGTCTGGGTATTGCGCGGCATAGGTTTTTACCCAGGTCGCCCCTTGCACTGCGATATCGGTAATACCATCGCGGTCCATCTCGAATACTCGCTCCCGCTGGATGGTCGAGGTGGAGTTGTACAGGTGGATAATGGCGCGTTTGGCGCCCACCAGCGAAGCAAACGTTTTTTCGATCAGGTGTTCGCGGCACTGTACCAGCACGGCAATGGTGACATCTTCCGGAATTTGATCCTCTTCGATCAACCAGCGCACGAAATCGTAATCCGGCTGGCTGGCGGAGGGAAAGCCCACCATGACTTCCTTAATGCCCACTTTAATAATCTGGTGCCAAAAGCGCTGCTTCTGCTCAACTGTCATGGGCTCCAGTAGAGCTTGGTTACCATCGCGTAGGTCTTCGCTTACCCAGATAGGAGCGTGGGTAAGCTCCCGGTCGGGCCACTGGCGGTTAAAGGCGGGCACCCGCGGAGCAGGGCGATATTTGCGATAATCAAAAGCAGCCATGGTAAGTTTCCTGAAAACGTTGAGTTGTTTAGGGCGGCCGCTTGTGGCGTCAGCCGCTTTGAAGATGATCCTGCTTGTGACAGTCACACCAGTTTACTCAACTTGCCTTGAAAGGTTATTGCGAAAAAATGGCATTATTGAGAGTAAGTGGCAGAATGTATCAATATATACTTTTTTATTGGTAGGAGCTGTCGGCTATGACGGTATCACCCTTGACGCTGGATCGTTTTGATCGGCGTATTCTGGATGTGCTACAGGTGGAAGGGCGCATTAGTAACCAGGAGTTGGCCGAGCGTATTGGCCTTTCGCCATCGCCCTGCTTACGCCGGGTGCGGGCGCTGGAGGAGCATGGGCTGATTACCCAGTACCGTGCGGTGGTGGATGCGCGCCCGCTGGGGTTTCAACTGATGGCATTGCTGCACATCTCGATGGACCAGCACACCCCTGAGCGGTTTGATAACTTCGAGCGACATATTCGCACTATCCCCAACGTGGTGGAGTGTTTGATCATTACCGGGCAAGCAGCGGATTTTCAGCTCAAAATTCTGGTGAAGGATATGGATGATTACCAGCACCTGCTGCTGCACGTCATCAACCGAATTGAAGGGGTGACCGGGGCCCATACGAGCTTCGTTTTGCGCCGCGTGTTTGAGCATCGTCCCGTGCCCACCTAATGCGCGTTGGCTAACGAAGCATAGGCAGTGGCTTGGTGGCGGTTTACACTAGCTTTTTTCATCTTCTTAGGAGATTAATCTATGAGCATTCAGCGTCATGATACAAAAGCTCGTATGAGCCGCGCCGTGATTCACCAGGGCGTTGCCTATTTATGCGGTCAGGTGGCGGGTCCTGAGGCGCGCCATGGCGACATCAAAGCGCAAACTGAGAGCATGCTGGCGCGGGTAGATGCGCTGCTAAAAGAGATTGGCTCCAGCCGCGAGCAGCTGCTAAGTGCCACTATCTACCTGAAAGATGGTGGCGATTTCGCAGCGATGAACGAAGTATGGGATGCCTGGGTGCCAGATGGCTATGCACCGGCACGCACCTGCGTATGCGCGCCAATGCCTGCCGACGAGTTAAAAGTGGAAATTACCGTCACCACCGCTGTGGACGCGTAACCACTAGCGACGCTTATTTAGTGGGCTTTTCCGCTGGAAAGCGGGTATCGCGCAGGCTGTCTTTGATCTTTTTCAGGTGCGGCAGAAAATCTTCGCCGCGCCTAAGCGTTACCCCGGTGGCGAGCGCATCAATTAAGGTGAGCTGAATAACTCGTGAGGTCATCGGCATATAGTGGTCGGTGTCCTCTGGAGTGGCGACTTCAAGCGTGGCGGTGCACTCCTGTGAGAGCGGAGAGTTCGGTGCGGTAATGCCGAGTACGACGGCGCCTGCTTCCCTGGCCACTTTGGCGATATCCACCAGCTCCCTGGTACGTCCGGTATAAGAGATGATCACCACGACATCGCCGGTGTGGCAGGCGGCGGCTACCATGCGCTGCATCAGCACGTCTACATAGGCCATGACCGGCAGGTTAAAGCGGAAAAACTTATGCTGCGCGTCTTGCGCCACGGCACCTGACGCACCCAGCCCAAAAAAGTGAATCTGCTTGGCCTGCGTCAGATAATCCACCATCCGCTCGACGGCGGCCATATCCACTTCCCGCTGGGCTTCGTCCAGCGCGGCAATGGTGGCCCCAAAGATTTTATGGGTGTACTGCGTGGCAGTATCGCCGGGCTCAACGGCGCGGGTGACGTAGGGCGTGCCCCCCGCCAAGCTTTGGGCCAGCTTGATTTTAAAATCCGGGTAGCCTTTGGCGCCAAAGTTACGGCAGAAACGGTTAACGGTCGGCTCGCTGACACTAGCTGCCTGGGCAAGGCTTGCGATGCTCAGGCTGGTGGCCGCGGCGGGGTCTTCCAAAATTACGTTCGCGACTTTGCGCTCTGAGCGGTTCAACTCTTCTAAGCGTTCCCGTAAGCGGTCTAGCAGGTCATGCGCCATTAACAGACTCCGTGGCAGGCGTTAAGTTTGGGTGAGGTTTCCAATTCGTGCACCAGCGATAAAATTCATCGGCGGGCAACGGACGAGCATAGTAATACCCCTGTGCAGCTTCGCAACCAATAGAACGTAAGTAGTCTGCTTGAGCTGCAGTTTCGATGCCTTCAGCCACCACATTACAGCCTACTGCATGGGCTAACTGGGTGATGGTCAGAGCCAGTTGGCGATCCACCGTGTCTTTTTCCAAGTCCAGCACAAAGGCGCGGTCAATCTTTAGGGTTGAAAAAGGCAGTGTCTTTACATAAGCCAGCGAGGAGTGCCCGGTACCAAAATCATCGATGGCAACAGCAATCTTTGCTTCGGTTAATTGAGCTAACTGGATGCGCGCGTTGTGCATATCGCTGAGCAGGCCGGATTCGGTGACCTCTAAAGCAAAAAAGCGCTCAGGAATGTTGTGCTTAGCTAAGCGTGTTAGTAGGTTTTGAGCAAAATCCTTACGTGCCAGCTGGCGGGCCGCCACGTTAACCGCAATATGGAAGCGGTCATTAAGAAGCCCTTGCTGGCGCCACTGCACAATATAGCGCATGGCCTCTTCTAGCACCCACTCACCAATGGAGAGAATATCACCGCTTGCCTCGGCAAGGGGGATGAAATCTGCAGGTGACACATGACCAAGTTCTGGATGGTACCAGCGGAGCAGGGCTTCTGCGCCGATGACTTGCTGGGTGGCGAGCGATAGCTTGGGCTGAAACACCAGTGACATTTCCCCCCGTTGGGTTGCCCCGCGAACCGCCTGTTGCAGGTGTAGGCGATGACGCTGCTGGGTTTCCAGAGTTTCGTTGTAGTTTTGGATACGTAAAGAGCCGTTTTGGGGCAGGGCTAGGGCGGCCATGTGCACAAGTCGCTCGGTTTCAAAATGGCCATGGGACCAGCTAATACCCATGCGGGCGTTGAGCGGTAGCAGTAAATCGCCCAGCGTCTGGTCATGGTCGAAACAGCTTAGTAGACGAGAGGCTAACTGCCGTAGCTCGGTAAGCTCAGCACTTTGGGTGATCACCAGTAGCTCGCTGCCGCCCCAGAGCCCTAATGTACATTTAGGGGATAATTGGGCGTTTAAGCGGTGGCTGATATGCATTATTAACTGGTCTGCAATACCGTAGCCATGGAGTCGAACCGCATCGTCCAAGTGATCCAAAGCAATAAACAGCAGCCCAGTGCCGTGCCCTCGTTGAGCGGCTTCTTGCAATAGCTGTGTCAGTGCCCGCCGGTTGGGTAGCTGTGTGATGGGGTCGGTGCGTGACTGGCGGTCAAGCTCTTCTGTCCGCTTGGCAACCATTTGCTCCAGGGTTTCTGCTTGCTTATCGCGAACCTGGTAGCGATGCTCGACATCAAGCGTATTACGAATGCGTTGTAGCACTTCATCGTGCTTAAACGGTTTGGTAAGGAAGTCACGAATGCCCATTTTAAGCGCCCGGTGGCGGGTGTCGTCGTCAATTTGGGCGGTCAGTACAATGATGGGGGGCGTCTGGTCTGCAAAATGTTCCTGCAGTTGCTCCATCACCGCGTAGCCATCTATATGAGGCATACGGATATCGAGCAAAATCAAATCGGGCAACTGCTGCTGACAGTAGGCAAGTACGTGGCGCGGGTCGCTTAGCCCATGCACATTGTCAAAACCATGGTCGTCTAATAGGTCGAGAAGCAGCTCAACATTCACGCTGTTGTCGTCAACAACAAGCAGGTGTTTGTTCATAGATATCATGGAGCCTTCCTTGGTGCGTCTGTTGCCGGTGCAGCGGAAAAATAGGTGCTGAGCGTTGCCGATAGCTTGTCGATATCGATAGGTTTGGTCAGGTAATCAGCAAAACCAGCGGCTAAGCCGTGGGTTAAATCACGTTCCATCGCATTGGCAGAGAGCGCAACTACATTAATATGCTTCAGTTGCGTATCGTTTTGTATGGCAGCGAGGGCTTGGTAGCCGTTCATCCCCGGTAGGTGGATATCCATAAGTACAAGATCAGGCGGTGAGTGACGCATAATCTCAAGCCCGAGTTCAGCACTATTAACGGTTTGAAGGTCCACGTGGGGGAAGTCATCAATAATGTCTTCCATCAGGCGTTGGTTGGTGGGGTTATCCTCAATATAAAGCAGTCGATAATCGCGCTGAGCTTTTTCCGCATTGGCCAAGGTGCGTGTTGCAGTCTGTTCTGTTAGTGGGGCAACGTTGGCAACAGGGAGCGTAAACCAGAAAGTAGATCCTTTGCCCGGCTGGCTGTCCACGCCAATACACCCCGACATGCGCTCAACCAGTTCTCGAGTGATTGCTAGCCCAATACCCGTGCCTTCGATGGTACCGTACTCAGCGTCTAGGCGATTAAACGGCTCAAAGAGTTCCTCTTGCCGCTCGGGGGCAATACCCGGTCCTGTGTCACTAATGCTGAAGCGTAGTTCAGAATCTTGCTGCGTTACCCCAATGGTAATGGTGCCGTGCTCGCGGTTGTACTTGATGGCATTAGATAACAGGTTGAGCAGTATCTGTTTCGTGCGGGTGTAGTCAGCAGAAACAGACCAGGTACTGTTTATTGGGTAGCGAATTAACTGAATGCCAGTGGCATTCATATTAGCTTCTAACGTGTTGCAAGCATCTTCAATGACGCCTTCGATAGAGATCGGCTCTATGGAGAGGGTCATATGCCCAGCTTCAATTTTCGCTAGATCAAGCACTTCGTTAATTAAGCTCAACAAGTGTTGGCCGCTCTTCTCAATTTGGCCGACCTGGCGCTGTTGCTTCTCGCTAAGAGGGTCGCGTCGCCCTTTACTGAGTAACTGGGCAAAACCAATGATGGCATTTAGCGGGGTACGTAGCTCGTGGCTCATGGAAGAGAGGAATTCACTCTTCGCCTTATTCGCTTTCTCTGCCTGATCCCGTGCGGCCGCTAAGTCTTTGGTGACTTGTTCGCGCTCGGCCATTTGGCGATAGAGATTAATCAGTAGGGCGCAGGTGTCGGTAAACGGCTGTAGCCAGTCCAGCAGCGCTTGGCTAAGAGGCTGCTGGCTGTTGGCAATAGCGAACATGCCAATTAGCTGGTCGCCGTTGAAAATAGGCGCGCCCAAATAGTTATTGATCCGTGGGTGGCCCGGTGGGAAACCGCCACGCTTGGCATGGCTATACACATCATCGGTAATCACCACGTTGCCATAGGCATAAACCTGCCCTAGCAAGGAGTTAGGGTTGGTAAGCATCATATCGCCACTGCGCAGCTTCTCCATCAGCTCGCGGGACTCTTTGTTCCACGAGAGATCGGTAATGGCGTGTATTTTAAGCGCGTTGGTGCTCTCAGCTGGTAGTACTTCACCAATCAGCGCGTAGTCGCTGTCGGTTAGCTCACGCAGTGCTTCCATCAGAAAGGTCCAAAGCCGCTCGCCGGACATTAGTGCCTGGTAGTCGGTAATGCCCTGATGAAGCACTTTTAATAAGCGGCGTTCCCGGTTTACGCGATGTTTTGCTTCACTGATGTCTGAAAGGTCAGTGAGTATCGCCAGAAACTCAACAAATTCCTGACGGTCATTGTGGATGGCATTTACTACCAAGTGTACGGGAATCTGATGCCCTTGCTTGTGGCGCACCACGGTTTCGCGCCCTTTTCCAACGTTCTGTTCATTAGCATCAGAAGAGAAGTAGCGGCTAATTAAATAATTGTATTTCTCCGCGGTCTCTGGGAAGGCGAGCATTCCCACATTGTTGCCGACAACTTCTTCAGCTTGGTAGCCCAATAAGTTGAGTGCAAATGGATTAATGGCGATGATATTTCCCGCCCGATCGACGCGTAGTTTGCCTGTCGCACTTTTGGTAAAGAGTGCTTCAAACTGTTTTGCCGTACGTGAAAGCCGCTCCTTAAGCTCATGTTGGCGGAGCAATTCATCTACCTGCTTGGCTAAATTGTGCAGGATGCGATGATCACGCTCAGTAAAGGTGCGTGGTTGTTCATCAATTAAGCACAGCGTACCAACGGGTAACTGGTCATCGCTGGGGCAAAGCGGGTGGCCTGCATAAAAACGGATATGAGGCTGCTCTAATACCAATGGGTTATCAGCGAAGCGCGGGTCGTTTTTGGTATCTTCAATGACTAAGGGGCGATTAGCTGCTACGGCATGAGCACAAAATGAGATATCACGGTTGGTTTCATAGGCCTCAAGCCCGCTGTGAGCTTTAAACCATTGGCGCTCTTTATCAACCAACGATACTAAAGCAATCGGCACATCAAACAGTTCGCAGGCCAGCTCAGTGATGCGATCAAAGGCTGTGTCGGCAGGTGTATCGAGAACATTGAGTGCATGCAAGGCCGTCAGGCGCTGTGTTTCATTATTAGGTAGGTCGGCGGCTTGCATAATGTTTCCTAAACGTAGTGGCCTGTAACTATAAGGCGTATTCAGTGAATATCGGACATTAGCTTAATAGCTTTAGTCAAGCCCGAGTAATTTCAGCAACCAACGTCGATAAGGGGGGCTTAACCACCGGCTGGTGGGGCGCTGGGATTGATAAAAGACGCCGCGCAAATGGCTAAAACGTTCAAAACCGTGACGGCCGTGGTAAGCCCCCATGCCGCTTTCACCAACGCCTCCAAAGGGTAAAGAGGAAACGGCGTGGTGCAGCAGCGTCTCATTAAACACCAGCGCACCAGAGCGGGTGGTATGACGAAGGGATTCCTGGAGCGCCTTGTTACGGGTGAACGCGTAGAGAACGAGTGGGTGAGGGCGAGCATTAATAAAACGAATGGCGTCGTCCATTTGCTTAACGCTAATAAGCGGCAGGATGCGGCCAAAAATCTCCTCCTGCATTAGCGCTAAACCCTGGTGCGGGTCGATGACGAGCGCGGGGGAATGGGTGCCTTGGTCAATTACACGGCAGCCGTGGTCGCGTGCTTCATCCAATAGCTGCTTGATGCGCGCTTGGTGGACATCGCTCACATAGCCGGTGGCCTCTTTTGCGTTTGGCCGCTGATGTTGGATGGCTCGCTCTAAAGCGTGAGTAAGGGCGTCAAGGTGGCGGCTCTCAACCAGTACATAGTCCGGCGCTATGCAGGATTGTCCCCCATTCATGCCTTTGCCAAAGATAATCGCGGCGGCCGCCTGTTCTAAATCAGCGTCACCCGCGACAAGCGCAGGTGATTTGCCACCCAGCTCCAGCGTGACGGGGGTGAGGTGGGTTGCCGCGGCAGCGGCTACTTGGCGGCCCGTTGCGCTTGAGCCGGTAAAGAGCAAGTGATCAAACGGCAGCGCGCTAAATGCTGTGGCGATATCAGCGCCACCTTCCACCACGCCAAACTCTTCGTCGGTGAAGTATTGAGGCACCAGTTTGGCCAATAGAGCGCTGGTATGTGGCGCCTGCTCACTGGGCTTTACCAGTACCGTATTACCTGCGGCGAACGCATCTACCACCGGCATCAAAGCAAGATGCCAAGGGTAGTTCCAGGAGGACATCACTCCCACAATGCCAAGGGGCTGAGGGGCAACGTGAGCACGAGCGGGCCACATTTTCCAAGGTACGCCTGCTCGGCGAGGGCGCATCCAGTGCCATAAGTGGCGGCGTGCATGGCGAATTGCTTGCAGCACAGCGCTAATTTCAACAAGGTGTATTTCTACGTCGCTACGCTGGCCAAAGTCGGTTTGGATTGCTCGCACGATCTCTTGCTGATGGCGCTTCGTCATTTTGGCTAAGCGGGCCAAACGTTCTCGGCGCACCCCTAACGTTGGAAATGGCGCTTGGCCAGCCGTATGACGCTGAGCATTAAACATACTCGTCAGGTCGCGCTTCATAGCCTCTCCTTGGAATCATCCGTTATTGACAGTGCTGGTTTCATTGCGCGTGGGTGCAGTGTTTATCGGTCCAAAAGATCGTAAGCAAAACAAGGTGGTTGGTACGCTGTCATGGCCTTGATGGTACAGTAAACGATTCACAACCTATGCCAGTGTGCCATGGGAGATGTTATGCGTTCACGCTCGCTGTCCCTTACCATTCTACCTGCGATTGATACCGTTGCGGCAAGCCAGTGGGATGCGCTGGTGAGTGAAGAGCAGCCCTTTTTACGCCATGCCTTTTTGGCTGCACTTGAAGCGAGCGGTTCGGTGAGTGCAGCTACTGGCTGGGTGCCTTGCCATTTATGCGTTTGGCAAGATTCCCGATTGGTCGGGGCGCTGCCCATGTACCGCAAGGACCACTCCTATGGCGAATATGTGTTTGATTGGGGGTGGGCGGAGGCGCTGGAGCGGGCAGGTGGCGACTACTACCCCAAAGGGCTAAGCGCTATTCCTTTTACGCCCGCGCCTGGCCCCCGAGCACTGATAGCCGCGAATACCGATACTGCCGCTGTCCGTGAGCAGTTAGCCATCGGTTGGAAACAGCAGTGCGATGAGGTGGGGCTTTCCAGTTGGCACTTGCTGTTTGCCGAGGAGCCAGAGGTCGAGGCGTGGCAGCGCCAGTGTCCTGAGCTAATTGCGCGAGAAGGGGTACAGTTTCAGTGGCGAGACCGAGGTGTCGGCGATTTTGACGGCTTTTTAGCTAGTCTGACCTCAAAGCGTCGCAAAATGATAAAGCGTGAGCGGCGGTTAGTCGCTGATCAGGGCCTTACGCTGCATCGTCTGGAAGGTGCTGCGATTAGTGATGTCGATATGGCGCACTTCTATCGCTGCTACACCATTACATATCATGAGCGTGGCCGACCACCCTATCTTAATCACGTCTTCTTTGAACGCTTACGCCAAGTAATGCCCGAGGCGCTGATGTTGGTGCAGGTGCGTTTGGAGGGCAGGCCCGTGGCCGCTGCGCTCTATTTTCGCGGTGCACACACTCTTTATGGACGCTACTGGGGCAGTGAAATCATCGCGGACTGCCTGCATTTCGAAGCCTGCTACTACCAAGGTATCGACTACTGCCTAGCCAAGGGGCTAACCCTATTTGACCCTGGCACCCAGGGCGAGCATAAACTGGTAAGGGGCTTTGCACCGCAGCGGGTTCGCTCGCTGCACTATGTGGCCCATCCAGGGCTTGCCGCAGGGGTCGCGCAGTTTTGCCAAGAAGAGGCTGCCCATATCATGGCCTATCGCCGTGCCGCCGAAGATGCCTTACCGTTTAAATAATTCCCACAGCGCTGCGGCTCGCTGCCTATCGCCCTTAATGGCATAATGCGCGCCGTTCTCGCTTTCACAAAGGATCTCTGTGATGCACAAATGGCTTGTGGTGATACTGCTTGCCGCTCTGGGATTGCTGCAGTACCAGCTGTGGCTGGGAAACGGCGGCTGGCAAGACCTCCAGGAGGTAGAGCAACGCGTTGCCGTGCAGGAAGCCGATAACGTGCCAATGCGTGAGCGCAATGCAAGGCTCGCAGCGGAAGTCACTGACTTAAAAACGGGACTCGATGCCATTGAAGAGCGCGCCCGTAGCGATATGGGAATGGTGCGCACCGATGAACAATTTTATTGGGTGCCCGGTGTTGCCATCAAAAACGAGCTAGTGGGAATCAATGCGGGGCTGGTTTCCCTGCCTGGAGCTATACCACCGAGCAGTGAAGGCGCCGCAGAATGAGTAACACACTATGGCTCGTCGTTCCTGCAGCGGGGCAGGGCAGACGTATGGGGGCCGATAAGCCTAAACAGTATTTGACGTTGAACAATCAGCCCATTCTGGCCCACACCTTGGCAAGGCTTCACGCCGCTTTTCCGCAGGCGCGGTTGGTACTTTGCCTAGACAGCGACGACCGCTGGTTCGACCCCACCTGGGTGCCTTTTGCGCAGTGGCAGCGTGTGTCAGGCGGTGCTGAGCGTATGCATAGCGTATTAAACGCTTTGCAAGCGATGACCGCCGAGGGCTCAGACCTCGTGATGGTGCACGATGTCGCGCGTCCGTGCATTACTCGTGATGATCTCCACGCGCTCTATCAAGCAGCGCAGACACACTCAGGCGGTGCGCTTCTGGCAATGCCGGTGGCGGATACCATGAAGCGCGATAACGGTGACCAGCTCAGCCAAATTACCGAACCGCGGGATGGCCTATGGCACGCGCTGACGCCACAGAGTTTCCGTTACTCGCTGCTACGCCATGCGCTTGAGCAGGCTCAGCAAACCGGCACGGTGGTCACTGATGAAGCCTCGGCGGTAGAAGCGCTGGGCGAGGCGCCACGGCTAGTGAGCGGACGCCGAGATAATCTAAAAGTGACCCACCCTGACGACTTAGCCCTGGCGGCTGCCATTCTGGCCGCCCAGTCGGCAACCGCCAGCAACAGGAGTTCCTAATGCGAATTGGCCACGGTTTTGACGTACACCGCTTTGGGCCGGGTGACCATTTAATGATTGGCGGCGTTAAGCTGCCGTTTGACCACGGTTTTGTGGCCCACTCTGATGGCGACGTACTGCTCCACGCGATCAGCGATGCGCTACTGGGTGCCTGTGCGCTGGGGGATATCGGCCGTCACTTTCCGGATACCGACCCCGCCTGGGCCGGTGCTGACAGCCGTGGCCTGCTGCGCCATGTGGTAACCCTGGTGCGTAGCGAGGGGTATCGCGTGGTGAATCTGGATGCAACGTTAATGGCCCAGGCGCCCAAAATGGCTCCCCATATTGACGCTATGCGCGCCGTCATCGCTGAAGATTTAGGAATTAGTCTTGGCCAGGTAAACGTCAAAGCCACCACTACTGAGCGCCTTGGCTTCACCGGGCGCGGTGAAGGCATTGCCGCAGAGGCGGTGGTACTGCTGACGGCCCCAGAGGCGCTGAATGCTTAACCTACCCCCATGGCAGCGTAGCCTAACGCCCGCTTTCGGCGTGCCCGCGCCAGGGCAGTACCGTGCTCAGCCGGAAGACTTTATCGTCGATGAGCAGCTTGATTTTACCCCGGAAGCTCATGGTGAACACCTGTGGCTGCGGCTTGAAAAGCGTAACCAAACCACGTTAGATATGGTGAAACAGCTAAGCCGACTGTGTGGCGTCACGCCTAGAGATATTGGCTATTCCGGCATGAAAGATCGGGTCGCGGTGGCTCGCCAATGGTTAAGCGTCCATTTGCCAGGGCGCGATGCCCCGGCGGATTTGTCGGCTTCTTTGGCAGCGCTGGGGGTTACGGTACTTGAGCAGGCACGCCACCCACGTAAGCTAAAGCGGGGCGTGCATCGCACTAACCACTTTACGCTACGCCTGAGCGGTGAGGCCGTTCAGTCGGCCGATTTTTTGCCGCGCTGGGAAACGCTCTGCGCCCAGGGCGTGCCCAACTATTTCGGCCATCAGCGCTTTGGCGCAGGGGCGCGCAACTTACAGCGTGCCGCCGCCGTGCTGGCGAAAGGCTGGCGCAAGCGCGACGACCGGCAGGGCATGATGCTCTCCACCGCTCGCAGCTTTTTATTCAATGAGCTGCTTAGCGCGCGGCTGCAGGATGGTAACTGGTGCCAGCCCATCGCTGGGGATGCTCTCATGCTTGATGGCACCCAAAGTGTGTTTGGCATTGAGGCGGTGGAGGAGAGTTTGGTGGAGCGCGCCGCTGCGCTAGACGTTCACCCAACCGGCGTGCTGTGGGGCGTTGGCCGCTCGGCTGAAGGAGATGCTGGGGCTTATGAAGCGCAGCTCGCCGCTCAGCACCCTGCACTGTGTGAAGGGCTTGAAAAGAGCGGCGTCAAGCGCGGGCAGCGTGCGCTACGTGCCCGGCTTATTGCGCCGCAAATAACCTTCGATGCAGACGCCGTGCTACTCTCGTTTGCCCTGCCGCGAGGCAGCTTTGCCACGGCGGTCATTGGCGAGTTAATTCATCATCCCGACACGGCTTAACGCTGAGGTGAGGAGATTCTGATGCGGCGACTGCTGCTTTCCAACGATGACGGTGTTCACGCCCCCGGCCTTAGAGCGCTTTACGAGGCACTAACACCCCACGCTAACCTACGCGTGGTTGCCCCTGACCGTGACCGCAGCGGGGCCAGTAATTCGCTGACGCTATCGCGTCCGCTTGCGCTGACGGCGTTAGACAACGGCTTTTATAGTGTGGACGGCACTCCGGCCGACTGCGTCTATTTAGGCGTGAATGGGATGTGGGACGAGCGTCCTGATTTGGTCATTTCAGGGATTAACCATGGCAGTAACCTCGGTGATGACGTGCTTTATTCAGGCACGGTCGCCGCCGCGATGGAGGGGCGTAATCTAGGTATGACGGCGATTGCCATGTCGCTGTGCGGCGCCCACCATTTTGCGACGGCAGCCCAGTTTGCCGCGAGCCTCATCGGTGCCGCTGATCAACTCTCACTGCCGCCTCGTACGCTGCTGAATGTGAACGTCCCTGACCTGCCCTGGGAAAAAATCAAAGGTGTTAAAGTTACCCGCTTGGGCTACCGCGGCCCAGCCGAAAAGCCTGTGCCGGTGCAAGACCCCCGGGGCCGTACCCGCTACTGGATTGCCCCGGTGGCGGCTAACGCTGACGACGGTGAAGATACCGACTTTGCGGCCATCGAAGCAGGTTATGTATCGATTACGCCACTGCAAACTGATTTAACGCGCCACTCCGCGCGTCGTGATGTGCAGGACTGGTTGGATGCCTTTGCCTGAGCTATCTCCTGGTGAGCGGCGCGGCCGTGGAATGACTTCCCAGCGCACCCGTGACCGTATGATCAAGCGCCTGATTCAACAAGGCGTGCGTAACCAGTGCGTGTTAGACGTGATGGCCAGCGAGCCGCGTCATCTGTTTGTCGATGAAGCGCTCGCTCATCGCGCCTATGAAGATACCGCTCTACCCATTGGTTTTGGTCAAACGCTTTCCCAGCCGCTAACCGTCGCGCGCATGACCGAGCTGGTACTTCGCGCGTCGCCCCAGCGCGTGCTGGAAGTGGGGACTGGTTCAGGTTATCAAACGCTGATTTTGTCGCGCCTAGTAGAAACGCTTTACTCCGTGGAGCGAATCTATACGCTGCACGAGCGAGCAGCAGAGCGGCTATGGCGGCTAGGTGCCCCAGCGACATTAGCTGTGGCCGACGGCAGCGAAGGCTGGCCGGAAGCTGCGCCCTTTGACGTTATTTTGCTCACGGCCTGCGCGCAAACGCTGCCGGAAGTATTACTTGAACAGCTGAGTTATGACGGTGTGCTTATTGCACCGCTGGAAGAGTCAGATGGCAGTCAGTGGCTTACCCAAATTAAGCGTATTGGCTCTGCCTTTGAAAAGCGCAGGCTTGAACCCGTGCGTTTTGTACCCCTATTGCAAGGAGTGGTGGATTGAAGCGTCGACCCATAGGACTGTTTTTAAAAGGCGCCGGGATGGGCGCTGCCGATGCAGTACCTGGCGTATCGGGAGGCACGATTGCCTTTATTACCGGTATTTATGAAGAGTTAATCAACACTATTAAACAGTTTGGGCCTAGCGCCTTTGGCGCTTGGCATCGCGAGGGTTGGGTGGGCTTAAGTCGGCACCTGAACTTGGCGTTTCTAATACCACTGCTGCTGGGTGTTGCGGTCAGTTTGGTGAGCGTGGCTCACTTAGCGCTGTGGCTAATGGAGGCGCAACCGCTGCTGTTGGAGGGGTTCTTTTTCGGGCTTGTAGCGGCCTCGGCACTGGTGGTTGGGCAGGCTGGAGAACGATGGAAAATTTGGTACTTGCTGCCGCTGCTCATTGGCTTGATGCTCGCCGAATGGTTGCCGAGCCTGATGCCGCTGGTGCTCATGGCGGGTAACGAGTCGCTGGTCGTCATCCTGGCGGGTGCCATTGCGATCAGTGCCATGTTGCTGCCCGGCGTATCCGGCAGCTTTTTATTGCTCACGATGGGGCTCTACGGCACCATCATGGGGGCTATTCGCAGCTTCGATCTTGGCATTATCATGCTGTTTGGAATGGGGTGCATCATCGGGTTGGCGCTCTCTTCACGACTGCTTTCGTGGCTATTGCGGCGCTACCATGGCGCGACACTACAGCTATTGTTGGGCTTTATTGTTGGCTCGCTACCGGTTCTCTGGCCCTGGCGTGAGCTGTTACGCTACCAGCTAGGTCCCGATGGGCAAATGATTCCGCTGGATTATCGCTATCTATTACCCAGCGATTACGCCGTGCTGACAGGGGCGTCGGCACAGGTAACTGGCGTGATAACGTTGATGGTCGTCGGTGCGCTACTCGTCGTAGCGCTCAACCGTCGTGCGGCCACTCATGCCCAGCATCACTCGACAGATAATCGTTCCATTGATCGTTAGCACGGCGTTGAACAGGAGTAGGGTTTCCATGCGTAAGGTTTTTATGATGACGGTGCTTGCACTGGCGGTGAGTGGCTGTGCCAGTCAGCAGTCCAACACCCCCCAGGTGCGCGATTTGAGCGACGCACGCCGTGCGGTGGAAAACTCACCACAGTACACCGTCAAAGCAGGCGATACGCTCTATGGCATCGCGTGGCAGCACAATCTGGACTATCGCCAGCTCGCCGCCATCAACAATATCGATGCGCCTTACCAAATTTATCCTGGTCAAACCATCGCTTTGCGTGAAGGCACGGGAGGTATGTCGACTTCGTCTGGCGACAACGCGTCACCCGCTTCGACCAGCGGTGCCGTTGCTACGGGGCTGCAACCACAAGCCACTGCCGTGGCAAGCAATGACCAGGAGCTCGACTGGCTGCTGCCGGACGAGAGTGCCATCGAGCGCAACCAGCGCCTAACCGCCGAGCGGGCTGAGCGCACGGCGGTGGAAGCATCCCAGCAGGTAGCTGCCGCTGCTAATGCCCCGGTTGAATCCACTAATCAACAGCCGCCAGCCCAGCCCGCGCAGGAGCCAGCGCCCACGCCTGAACCGACCCCAGAACCGGAACCTGCCACTGAGCCGGAACCTGCCGCTGAGCCAGAGCCTGCCGCTCAGCCCACTCAAACCGTCCGCACCGATCGCTCGTCGCGTACCTTTACGCCTGCCGAAAACATCGATTGGCAATGGCCAACCGATGGTCAGGTCATCGGTGAGTTTGGGCAGGGAGGCAGCATTACAGCAGGGATTGATATCGCTGGGCAAAAGGGGCAACCTATTCGTGCAGCAGGCCCTGGTATTGTGGTCTATGCCGGTAGCGGTGTACGTGGCTACGGTAACCTAATACTACTGAAACATAACGATCAGTTTCTCAGCGCGTATGCACATAATGATAGTTTAAGCGTCAAAGAGAATGATGTCGTCGAGGCAGGTGAAGTGATTGCCACGATGGGCAATAGCGATGCAGATGCCATCAAACTGCATTTTGAGGTGCGCCGCGATGGTCAGCCGCAAAATCCGTTGGACTATCTGCCATCGCGCTAGTCATTACCTAGCAGGTGTAACGTGTCAAGCCTGCTAGGGCAACCCGCATAGCTGAATTAGAGCGTCATATAACAATAAGGTGTATGCGCACAGGGAGTGCGACCACCCTTACTTTTCTAAATGGCGGTTAGGCGAGACAACGGGGGTATGAACATGAGTATGCTGGAGAAGGACCTACAGGAGATTGACCTGGATGAGGTTGAAGAGGCGTTAGATGACGCCGACGACGACGCCACGGCAGAGGAGGAAGCGTTTGAAAAAGCGCTGGGCCGTGAAGACCGTCAATCGACTCAAAGCTTGGATGCGACACAGATCTACCTTAACGAAATTGGCTTTTCTCCGCTGCTGACGCCGGAAGAAGAAGTTTACTATGGCCGCCTAGCGCGTAAAGGCGATGCGCTTGGCCGCTCAAGGATGATTGAGTCTAACCTGCGTCTAGTGGTCAAGATTGCCAGACGCTACCTGAACCGAGGCTTAACGCTGCTCGATTTAATCGAGGAAGGTAATCTTGGTTTGATTCGGGCGGTGGAGAAGTTTGACCCCGAACGGGGCTTCCGCTTCTCTACTTACGCCACGTGGTGGATTCGCCAAACGATAGAGCGTGCGCTGATGAACCAGACGCGTACTATTCGTCTGCCGATTCACGTGGTGAAAGAGCTCAACATTTATCTGCGTGCTGCCCGTGAGCTGACTCAAAAGCTGGATCACGAAGCTACCGCCGAAGAGATCGCCGAGCATCTTGATAAACCGGTCGAGACAGTTAAGAAAATGCTGGGGCTTAACGAGCGGGTGTCGTCGGTGGATTCTCCCATGGGCGGCGACAGCGATAAGCCGCTGATTGATACGCTCACCGACGATGAGGTGCTGGGGCCGGAAGCGTGCTTGGTGGATGGCGACGTGCGCGAACACGTAGACCACTGGCTGGATGAGCTAAGCGAAAAACAGCGCGAAGTCGTGGTACGCCGTTTCGGTTTACGCGGTCACGAGGCAGCAACGCTGGAAGAAGTGGGTGCCGAGATTGGCCTAACGCGGGAGCGCGTTCGACAAATTCAGGTAGAAGCGTTAAAGAAGCTGCGCCGCTCCCTGGAAAAACAGGGGCTTTCCCTCGACGCGATTTTCGAGAGTTAATTCCGGGTCGAGAGTTAAACCAGCTGCTTCCGACAAGCCCAACGGAAGTATTAAATAGCGCACCGAGTTATCTGCTCGGTGCGCTGTTTTTAGGGCGAACCATTTTCATTCATACATTACTGAGTGACTCCGCTCAGTCCGGCAAGTACGCCGGTCAGTGACCTAGTAAGTGAGAGAGCCATGCGCCCGTTAGTGGCCCATATTGATTTGGACGCGCTGCGTCACAACTATCAACTGGCGTGCCGCTGCGCCCCGCAAAGTCGCTCAGTTGCCGTCATTAAAGCCGATGCCTACGGCCACGGTGCACTGGCTTGTGCCCGTGCCTTAGAAACTGACGTTCCGGCATTTGCAGTGGCCTGCATCGAAGAGGCGCTGAGCCTGCGCGAAGGAGGCATCAAAGCGCCCATTGTGCTGCTAGAGGGTATTTTCAGTGCCGATGAGCTGGCGCTGGTCGATCAGCACCGTTTATGGATCAGTGTGCACAGTGCGTGGCAGGTCGAAGCGCTGCTGGCGTATTCGCCACGGCAGCCTATTCCTGTTTGGTTAAAGGTGGATTCGGGGATGCATCGTTTGGGGTTCTCGCCGGAGGAAGCGACCAGTGTTTGGCAGCGTTTGGTGGATGCGCCGCAGGTAACGGCGCTGCATCTGATGAGCCACTTTGCCACCGCCGATGCGAAAGATCCTAGCTACTTCAACCGCCAGATGAATACGCTAAAAGCGCTGGCTGCCAAGCTGAAGGCACCGCTGTGTCTGGCCAACTCCCCGGCGACGCTGGCATGGCCTGCCGCACATGGCGACTGGAATCGCCCCGGCGTGATGCTCTATGGCAGCGACCCGCTGGAAGTGCCCAACGAGATCGCCCAGCAGCTACGCCCGGTGATGACATTACGCTCAGAAATTATTGCGTTGCGCGAGTTGGCGGAGGGGGATCAGGTGGGCTATAGCGGCCGCTGGAAGGCCAAGCGACCCTCTAAAATTGCCGTGGTCGCCGCAGGTTATGGCGATGGCTATGATCGCCACGCGGTCGACGGCACGCCGGTGCTAGTCAATGGGCAGCGCTGCCCCATTGCCGGTAAGGTCTCGATGGATATGCTGACGGTGGACGTTACCGACGTGCCTGATGCCGCGATTGGCAGTGAAGTGGTGCTATGGGGAGCAGCTAGCAATGGCAGTGTGCTGCCGGTGGACGAGGTGGCCCGCTACTGCGATACCATCAGCTATACGCTGCTGACCGGTGTGCTTCCCAGGGCTCCTCGGCGCTATCATGGGGCTCACGTTTAAACGGTTATCTGTATGTCAAAAGCGTCTTATCCGCGCTCCTTTGCGCACCCTCGCTACTGGCCGACATGGCTGGCGATTGGCCTAATGTATGTGGCCGCGTGGCTCCCCTGGCGGTTGAAGCTATGGGTAGGTAAAGCGATTGGCCTGCTGGCGTGGCGCTTCGTGAAGCGTCGTCGGCACATCACCGCCACGAACATCGCGCTCTGCTTTCCAGAAAAAAGCGCCGACGAGCAGCGTCAACTGGTCAAAGAGACATTCATTGCCAACGGGATCGGTTTGGTTGAAACCGCAACTGGCTGGTGTCGTGATGCCGAAGGGCTGCGTCATCGAGTGGCCTATCACGGCCAAGAGCACCTTGCACGCGCTAAAGCCCAGGGCAAAGGCGTGCTGGTGGTGGGTATCCACTTTTCGACGCTGGACTTAGGCGGGGCGTTGCACTCGCTGTTCTTCCCGGCAGATGTGGTTTACCGCCCCCATAACAACCCGCTGTTCGAGCGATTTATGACCCGCGCCCGTTCGCGTATTTTCGGCCAAGCCATTGATCGCCATGACCTGCGCGGCGTGGTGCGCCGTATCAAAGCGGGGCACATCGTGTGGTACTCACCGGATCAGGATTTCGGCCGCGATGTGAGCGTCTTTGCGCCGCTATTTGGTCAGCAAGCGGCGACGATTCGTCTTACGGCCAAAATTGCCCGCATGACGGGCGCCCCCGTCGTTCCGCTGATGTTCCACCGTAATCCGGATAATCGCACCTACACCATTGAGTGTTTGCCGGCGTTCGAGGATTTCCCCTGCGGCGATGAACTGGCCGATGCTACGCGGGTAAATGCCTTCATCGAGCGAGCGATACGCAAACATCCCGAGCAGTATCTATGGCTGCATCGGCGCTTTAAAACCCGTCCTGAGGGCGAGGCAGGTTTTTACTAGCCGTATCAACAAAGCGCATAAAAAAAGCTGCCCGCGGGCAGCTTTTCGGTGGCTTCATAGCTTGCTTAAGGCAACGCCTTAATCGAGATTACGGGAGTAGAAGATCTCCAGCATCTCTTTACGTAGGCGGCTTTCGATATCCCGCGCTTCTTCGAAGGTGATGTCGCGGCGCGACGTGCCGAACAGGTAGTTATCCAGCTCGAAGTCCTTGAGCAGCATCTTGGTGTGGAACATGTTTTCCTGATACACGTTCACGTCGATCATCTGATAGGCCTGCTTGGTGTCTTCCGCCAAGTAGTCCTGGATCGAGGTGATGTCGTGGTCAATAAACAGCTTTTTGCCATCCACATCCCGCGTAAAGCCGCGCACGCGGTAATCCATGGTCACGATATCGGAATCAAAACTATGGATCAGGTAGTTCAGCGCTTTCAGCGGGCTGATATGCCCACAGGTCGAGACATCGATATCCAGACGGAAGGTGCTGATGCCGTTGTCAGGGTGCGACTCCGGGTAGCTGTGTACCGTCACATGGCTCTTATCCAGGTGGGCCACCACGGTTTCCGGTAGCGGGCCTGGGCCTGGTTCGATTTGCCCTGCGGTTGGCTCATCCAGCTCGTGTTCGGCGATCAGGATGGTCACACTCGCGCCATGCGGCTCATAATCCTGACGCGAGATGTTCAGTACATGAGCGCCAATGATGTTGGTGACGTCTTTCAGGATCTGCGTCAAACGTTCGGCGTTGTAAAGCTCATCGATATAGTCGATATAAGCCGCACGCTGCTCTTCGGTTTTGGCGTAACAGATGTCGTAAATATTGAAGCTCAAAGAGCTGGTCAGGTTGTTGAACCCGTGGAGTCGGAGATTATCTGACACTTCCGAACCTCCCTATGGCAGATGAGGACACCCCGACGAGCCAGCGCCGGAACCGATAAACACTTGTCACCGTGCTAACGCAGCCGCCGTGAAGACGACCCCGCACTACGCAGTAAAGGGAAAAACAAGCGGGCGTATTATGCCCGCCCAGGGCGTGGCTTGCATCCAGTCACGCCATTTTTTTGATGCTGCAGCGTCACCCGCGTGGCCAGCCGACCCATGACGGCTCAAGCTTCGCGGATCTCATAGGAGTGAGTGATCTCAACGCCGCCTTTGACCAGCATGATAGAAGCGCTGCAGTATTTCTCTGCCGATAGCTCCACAGCCCGCTGAACCTGCTTCTCTTTTAAGCCACGACCAGTGACCACAAAGTGGACGTGGATCTTGGTGAACACGGACGGCACTTCATCGGCGCGCTCGGCGTCCAGCTCGGCAACGCAGTCGGTGACCTCTGCGCGGGCCTTATCAAGAATGTTCAAGATATCAAAGGCGGTGCAACTGCCCATGCCCATCAACAGCATTTCCATCGGCCGAGGGCCGGTGTTGCGACCGCCGTGGTCGGGTGGGCCATCAATCACAACGCTGTGTCCGCTACCGGATTCCGCTACAAACTGGCGGCCATCGGTCCATTTTACCCGTGCTTTCACGTTGCTCTCCTCATCTTGGCGACGAAAGGTAAGTCGCGCAGCATAACATTTCTAGAAGGCAACGCACGGCTTCATCGTGCGCTGCCAGCTGGTATCAGGCTGATTGAAGGTGCCTATCAAGCTCGGCCAGTCGTTCAGGCGTGCCCACATCGACCCAGTGGCCCGCAAAGTGCTCGCCGCTAACGCGGTGCTCTGCCATGGCCCGTTTCAGTAGTGGGGCCAGGGCGAAGGCGCCGGCAGGTTCAAAGGCGACCAGTTCAGGGCGTATCAAACTGATGCCTGCAAAGGTGAAGCGAGCCTCCCCGTGTGGTGAAACGCGCCCCTGGCGAAGTGAAAAATCGCCTTCAGGGTGATGGGCAGGGTTATCCACCAATACCAGATGCGCCAAATCACCTGCTGCCAGCGTGGAAGCACTCGGTAGGTAGTCACACCACACATCACCATTGACCAGTAAGAACGGCGCATCGCCCAGCAGCGGTAGTGCCTGTTGAATACCACCGCCGGTCTCAAGCGGGCTAGCCTCCTGGCTCCAGTGAATGCGCATTTGGTAGGCCGAGCCATCGCCCAGTGCAGAGATAATTTGCTCGGCACGGTAGCTCACGTTAATGACCACTTCATTAATGCCTGCACGCTTTAAACGCTCCAAGTGGTGCACGATCAGCGGTTTGCCCGCCACGGGCAGCAATGGTTTAGGGCAGTGGTCGGTGAGCGGGCGCATCCGTTTGCCCAGGCCTGCCGCCAAAATCATCGCTTTCATGGCGCGCCCTCTTCCAGGCGCTGCATGATCGCCGGGCGCAGCACGCCCGTTACCCAGTCGGTAAACTCGCGGTGTTGGGGTAGGGCCGCTAGGCTATCTTCCAGGTGCGCCAAAAAGTGGGGCAGGCGGGCTAAATAGCCTTCTTTGCTGTCGCGCAGCGTCAACCGACAAAAGATGCCCAGCACTTTTAGCGAGCGCTGTGCGGCCATGGCGTGGCACTGCGCTAAAAAAGTTTCCTCGCTGACCGAGCGGGTCAGGCGACCCTCTTGCCGCGCCTGCTGATAGAAAGCGCCGACGAAGGAGGCAAACTGGTCAGCGCTAAAACGGCAGTAGCGGCCCCGCAGTAGCGAAATAACGTCGTAGCTGAGCGGGCCTGCCACGGCGTCCTGGAAGTCGATCATGTAAAGCGTTTGATCGTGCAGCATCAGGTTCATGGCATCGAAATCGCGGTGGACGCTCACCACCGGCTGCGCTAATGCATGCTCTATCAATTTATCGCGTACTGCCTCCCAGCTATCGGGAACTGATAGCGACAGCCAGCGCCCCAGGCACCACTCGGGAAATAGGTCCAGCTCCCGGCCAAGCAGGGCGGCATCGTAATCAGGCAGGGCGGCCGGGTTAGTGCGGTTTTGCAACTGGGCAATGAGAGCGAGTGCGTCTAAATGGCTCTGCTCTGTGCGTGCTGGATCGGTGAAGGTAGCCTGCAGCGGTGTGTCGCCCAAGTCATCAAGCAGCAAAAAACCAGCGTCTAAGTCGCTGGCGTGAATGTAAGGCACAGGCAGCCCGGCGGCGTGCCAGCGCTGGCCGATAGCCACAAACGGCGCCGAGTCCTCCTGTGCCGGGGGTGCATCCATCACCACTTGGGTGTTGCCATCCGGTAGCGTTAGTCGAAAATAGCGCCTAAAACTGGCGTCACCGCCCGCAGCAGAGAGGCGAATAGTGGCGCTATCAAGGCCGTGGTGTTGCGCCGCCCACTGAGTGAGGGCGTCAATCCGAGAAGAGGACATGCAAGCTCCTTGCTGGTCGGGCATCATGCGGGCTGTATAATACCGATTCTGGATGCCAAGGATAACGAACATGGGCAAGCGAATCTCGCGCACCGTACCGGTTGCGCATACGCTGCTGGGCAGTTTTCTCGCTGGCGCCTCGTTTTCAGCGGTGGCGCAGGACCAAACCCTGCCCGCAGAAGCGCTGGACTGGCAGGCCTGGAGCCAAGACGAAGCGCCGCAACAGCTATGTCGGGGGCGCTATGTGATGCCCGCCTACCGCTTGCCAGCGGAAGAGAACCCGGAAACGCTCTCGGTAGAAACCCGGGAAGTGGATTACGCCGCAGACGGTGAAGCCCTGCTGCGTGGCGACGTGGTACTACGCCGGGGCGATACCGAACTGCAGGCAGAGCGCGTCTTTCTACCCGCAGACCGTCAGCAGGTGGATGCTGAGGGCAACCTGGCTATCCGCGATGGACAAGCCCTGGTGCGTGGCGAGCAAGCCACCCTCATGCTGAACGAAGACCGCGCCTCGCTGCGTAACAGCCACTATGTGCTCTACGACCAGCACCTGCGCGGCCAGGCCAGCCAGCTAGAGCAGACCGGCGAAAATCAGTACCGCCTTCAGGAGGCCACGTTTACCACCTGTGACCCCGGCGCCAATAGCTGGCAGTTGGTAGGTAGTGATATTCGCCTCGATCAAGCCTCGGGGTTTGGCACTGCCCGCCATGCGCGCCTGGAAGTTAAAGATGTGCCGGTATTTTACTGGCCGTGGCTGCGCTTCCCCATTGATGACCGCCGCCATACCGGGCTGCTCTCGCCGTCAGTGAGCTTCTCAAGCGATGGCTTTGATTATACCCAGCCTTTCTACTGGAACATTGCACCGAACCAGGATGCCACCATTACCCCGCGCTGGATGTCTGACCGAGGACTGCTGCTCAACGGCGAGTACCGCTACCTGCTGGAAGAGAGCCAAGGCTTGGTCGAGGGCGGTTATCTCGATAGCGACGGCGGCACCAATAGAGGTGACAACCGCTTTGAAGGCGACGACCGCTGGTACATTGATGCCCAGCACGCGGGCACGTTAACGCCCCGCAGTGATTACCGGCTCCGTTACGGCGCCGCCAGCGACGGGCGCTATTTCGACGACTTTGGCGGCGAGTTCGGCAACAGCGACCGCGTCAGTATGGAGCGCCTTGCCCAGGTCGATTATCGCGGCGAGCGCTGGCAGTTAGACGCCCGCGCCCAGGGCTTCCAACGTTTGGAAGACCCGCTCAGCGATACCGACCGTCCGTTCTACCGCCTGCCGAGTTTGACCGCCAATGCCAACTGGCAGCTAGACAACGGCCTGTATACCCAGTGGCGCTCGAACGCGACCTACTTCTGGCGCGACGTGGATGAGCGGCGAGTTCCGGAGCGCGAGGCGGCCATCGGTTCGCGCCTTCACCTGACGCCTGCGGTGGGCTGGCGCTATGAGCAGCCCTGGGGCTATATCGAGCCACGCACCGAGCTTTGGCACACCGCGTACGAATTGGATTATGGCGACCGCGTGACCGATCGCACGACCTCACCGACGCGCAGCGTGGCGATCACTTCCATCGACAGCGGCCTGGTATTTGAGCGTGAGCTTGAGCTAGGCGGGCGCGGTTATCGCCAGACGCTTGAACCCCGCGTTAACTATGCCTACGTGCCGCGTACCGACCAGACCCAGCTGCCGTACTTCGATAGCCGTGAACGGGTATTCTCCTGGGATCAGCTCTGGTCCCCGCACCGCTTCTCGGGGGCTGACCGGGTCGGTGATCTGAATCGCGTCTCGTTGGGCGTACAGTCACGCTTGATCGAAGATAGCGCTGGTCGGGACCGACTCACCTTCGGCGTCGGTCAAAGCTACTACTTCTCCGAGCGGCGCATCGATAGCGAAGGCGACCCGGACACGCTGCCGCCGCGCCCCAGCGAAGACCCTTCCGTGAATCCGGAAAGCCGCTATCAGGCCACCCGTGACCGCTCTCCGCTGGTCACTCGCCTGGATTGGCAAATATCGGATCGCTGGAGTACCGGCTACGAATGGCTCTACGATGACGAGCGTGAACAGACCGAGCGCTCCAGTGTGGATGTACGCTATCGCCACCCGGAAGGGCACGTAGTGAACCTTGGCTACCGTTGGGAGATCGAAGGGTTCGATCCGAGCGTGATACCCGGCGACTATGGCTTCCGTGACTACAGTCGCGAAGAGTGGGATCTTTCGCTGGCGTGGAAAGCGAACCCAAGGATTGATTTGATTGGCCGCTACCTGCACGATCAAACCAACAACCGTCCCCTGGAACAGCTCGCGGGCCTGCAGTGGAACGACTGCTGCTATGGCGTACAGCTGGTATGGCGTGAATGGATCGACGATAACGATACGGCGCGGGTTGGCGATGACTTCAACGACCGCGGGCTATTTTTGCGCTTTGTGTTTCGTGGTCTAGGTGGCGTGGGTCAAGAGGCCGACGGCTACTTTGAGCAGGCGATTCCTGGCTACCGTCCCACGCCCTTATGAACGACCACTTTAAAATAGCGACTGAAAGAGACTTTTTATGATGATCAGAAAGACCTTGCTGAGCTGCGCGCTGAAGAAACGAGCCACCCAGCTGTCCGCAGGCAGCCTGATGGTGCTCTGCCTGAGCACGGGTGCGGCGCTGGTTCCGCTGACCGTGCATGCGCAAAATTTCGAGTCGGCCCAGCGTCAGCAGTTGGATAGCGTCGTCGCAGTCGTCAATGATGGCGTCATCATGCGCAGCGAGTTGGATGACCGCATTGCCCAGGTGGAGCAGCAAGCAGCGGCTCAGGGCGGCAATTTGCCGCCGCGTAACCAGCTGGCCCAGCAAGTGTTGGAGCGTATGGTCATGGATGAAATCCAGCTGCAAATGGCCCGCCGAGCCAATCTGAGTGTGGATGACACCGAACTCAACCGCCAGCTACGCAGCATTGCCGAATCCAACAACATGACGCTGGATCAGTTTGCCGATGCGGTAGAAGCCGACGGCATTACTCTGGCCGACGTGCGCGAAGACGTACGCCGTGAAATGTTGATGCGTCAAGTACAGCAGCGCCAGATCAGTCAGCGCGTCACGGTCTCCGATCGCGATGTGGAGCGTTTCTTGAGCCAGCAGCCAAGCCAGCAGCAGGGGCAAGCCTTTATCGAAGAGACCCGTGCCCGCCATATCCTGGTGGAACTGACGCCTACGCGTAACGAGAACCAAGCCCGCGCCCGCGCAGAAGAGGCTCGCCAGCGTTTACAGCAGGGCGCAGACTTCGCGTCGGTGGCCCGTGAGTACAGCGACGATCGTGGTAGCGCCATGAACGGCGGCGACCTGGGCTGGGTGCGCCCTGGCCAAACGGTCCCTGCGTTCGAAGAAGCCATGACGTCTCTCAGCCCGAACCAGCTCTCCGAGCCTGTGCGCTCGCAGTTCGGCTATCACGTCATCGAAGTGCTGGAGCGTCGCCGTCAGGACGTGACCGAAGAGAGCCGTCGTGAGCAGGTGCGCCAAGCGATTTTCCAGCGTCGTGCCAACGAAGAGCTGCAAACCTGGCAGCGTGAAATCCGTGAACAGGCCTTCGTGGATATTCGTCTCTAATGACGCGGCCGCTGCTGTTGACCACCGGTGAGCCTGCGGGCATCGGGCCAGAGCTTGCGCTGATGCTGGCCGCTCGTGGGCAATTAGCCAACACGGTGGCGGTGGGTGACCCGCAGATGCTGCGCCAGCGCGCCGCGCTGCTCGGGCTGGCCGTAGAGGTCGTCGAGGCCGCGCCGGGTGGCTTGGATATATCCTCTCCAGGGCGTTTGGTGGTGTGGCCCGCCACACTGCGAGCGCCTGCCACGCCTGGGGTGCTCGATCCCGCCAATGCCCGCTACGTGTTGGAGACACTGCAAATTGCCGTAGACGCCTGCCAAGCAGGGCAGGCTGCGGCAATGGTCACCGCGCCGCTGCATAAAGGGGTCATCATCGAAGGGGGCTTTCCCCACTTCACCGGCCATACCGAGTGGTTGCGCGACGCCTGTGGCGTCGATGAGGTGGTGATGCTGCTGGCGACCGATGCCGCGCTGCATGCCAAGAACCCGCTTTGGCAAGGCAGCGGCGATTTGCGCGTGGCGCTGGTGACGACTCATCTGCCGCTGCGTGACGTGGCCGATGCCATCACGTTCGAGCGGGTCACCCAGATTAGCCGCTTACTGGCCGCTGACCTGCGGCGCCAATTTGGCATCTTGAATCCGCGCATTGCGGTGTGCGGCCTCAACCCCCATGCCGGGGAAGAAGGGCATTTGGGGCGCGAAGAGCTGGACACGATCATTCCGGCCCTCGACGCGCTGCGTGCCGACGGGTTGGATATCCAAGGGCCGCTGCCCGCCGATACGCTGTTCACTCCACGCCACCTAGCCGGAGTCGATGCGGTGCTGGCGATGTATCACGACCAGGGCTTGGCAGTGCTAAAATACGCAGGCTTTGGGCAAGCTGCGAATATTACCCTCGGCCTACCGCTGGTACGTACTTCAGTGGACCACGGCACCGCGCTGGATTTGGCGGGCCGCGGCACTGCCGACCCCAACAGCCTGGGCGTCGCGCTATCGCTTGCACAGCGGCTTGCTGCCCAGCGTGCCAGCACCCTGGCCGCTCCATGAATCAACCCTCCAAGGAACACTGTTAGATGTCTCAAGTGCCTCAGCAGCACCGCGCTCGTAAACGTTTCGGTCAAAACTTTCTGCGGGATCTCGGTATTATTTCTCGTATCGTCCGCGCCATTGGGCCACGTGAAGGTGACCGACTCGTTGAAATCGGCCCTGGGCAAGGGGCACTGACGGCGCCGCTGTTAGAGGCGACTGGCAAGCTGGAAGTAATCGAACTCGACCGCGACCTGATTCCTGGCCTACGGGTGCAGTTTTTCAACTACCCCGAGTTCGTGATTCACGAAGGCGACGCGCTGAAGTTCGATTTTGCCGAGCTGAAGGGCGATGGCCCGGCGCTGAGGGTAGTGGGTAACCTGCCTTACAACATCTCCACGCCTTTGATCGTGCATTTGCTGAGTATGGGCAGCGCCATCGCCGATATGCACTTCATGCTGCAAAAAGAGGTAGTGGAGCGCTTGGCCGCCGAGCCAGGCAGCACCGACTGGGGCCGTCTTTCCGTCATGGCGCAGTACTACTGCCAGGTAGACCATCTGTTCATCGTGCCGCCGGAAGCCTTTGTACCGCGTCCGAAGGTAGATTCCGCGATTGTGCGCTTAACGCCCCACGAACACCTGCCCCACACCGCCGATGACCCGACGCTGCTGTTCGAGCTGGTGAAGCTGGCCTTTGGCCAGCGGCGTAAAACCCTGCGGAATAACCTGAAAGGGCGGGTGAGTGCCGACACGTTGGAAGCGCTAGGCATTGACCCTGCACGGCGGCCGCAAACTCTAACCGTGGCGGAGTACGTGGCAATTGCCAACCAAGTAGCCGCCGATGAGGCGGCCAGCGCAGTGGCTAACGGTGATACTAAGGGGAGTGATGAGGCTTGAGCGGTTTAGACATTGAGGTGAGCGTCACGCCGGAGTTTCGTGACGCAGAGTCTAGCGACAGTGAATCCCGCTACGTGTTTAGCTACACGGTGACGGTTCATAACCAAAGCCCGCACAGCGTACGGCTAATGGCGCGTTACTGGAAAATCACCCAGGGCAGCGGCGACAGCCAAGAGGTGCGTGGCAAGGGCGTGGTGGGCCAGCAGCCGCTGATTGGCCCTGGCCAGCGTTTTCGTTATACCAGCCGGGCGATTTTGCAAACGCCGGTCGGTGTGATGGAGGGTGCCTACACCCTGCTTAATACGTATACCCAGCGGGCTTTTGATGTGCCCGTTTCGCCTTTTCGTCTAGCGGTGCCCCGTCAACTGCACTGAACTCTGTTAGCCGGGAATGCCCATGAGTATCTATGTCATTGGCGACCTGCACGGCTGCCATGTTGAATTTATTAGCCTGCTGGAAGCAATAGACTTTAACCCGACCCACGATACGCTCTGGCTGGTTGGGGATTTGATTAACCGTGGCCCAGGGTCGCTTGCCTGCCTGCAGGAAGCTAAAGCGCTGGGCAGTGCCGTGCGCTGTGTGCTCGGTAACCACGATTTTCACCTGCTGGTGGTCGCCCGCGGGGGCGGCAGGTTGAAGAAAAACGATACGCTGGACGATATTCTCGCCTCGCCCCAGCGGGAAGCGCTGCTGGATTGGCTGCAGAGCCAGCCTTTGGCGGTTCAAGAAGGCAATACGTTAATGACCCACGCCGGAGTGTTGCCGAGCTGGAGTGCTGAGCAGGCTCTGGCGCTGAGCGGTGAAGTTCAGGCGGCGCTACACAGTGAAAGCGCGGGTGCGTTTCTGACCCAGTTGTTTGGTAATCAGCCTGACCGTTTCCGGGAGGACTTGGAAGGCGTGGATCGCCTGCGCTGCATCGTTAACGTGTTTACCCGCATGCGCTTCATTGATGCGCAGGAGTGCCTCGATTTTGCCGCCAAGGAGGGGCTCGATAGCGCACCGGCAGGCTTTGCCCCCTGGTTTCAATTTGCTCGTCAGGATGATCTGCACATTCTGTTTGGCCACTGGGCGGCACTGGAAGGGCGCACGCCGAATGCGAAGATCAACGTTCAAGGGCTAGATACCGGCTGCGTGTGGGGTGGCTCGCTCACCGCGATGAACCTGGACACCGGTGAACGTACTAGCGTGCCGAGCCTGCAAGGAGGCCGTTAAGTGTTTCAACAGGATGCATTGACCCAAGGGCTTGACGTTTACCGGGTAGGCGGCGCGGTGCGGGATGCGCTGCTTGGCTGGCCAGTAGTGGACCACGACTGGGTGGTGGTGGGTGCCACACCGGAAGCGATGCGTCAGCGGGGCTTTAAACCCGTTGGCCGAGATTTTCCGGTGTTTTTGCACCCGCACACCGCGGAAGAGTATGCGCTGGCGCGCACCGAGCGTAAGTCCGGCCATGGCTACAGTGGTTTCGAGGTGTATGCCAGCCCCGATGTAACACTGGAAGAGGATCTCTCCCGGCGTGACCTAACGATCAATGCCATTGCCCAAGGGCCAGGCGGCCAACTGACAGACCCCTTTCACGGCCAGCAGGATATAGAGCAGCGCCTGCTGCGTCATGTATCGCCTGCGTTTAGCGAAGACCCGTTACGGGTGCTGCGTACCGCGCGCTTTTTAGCCCGCTATGCTCACCTAGGTTTTACCATTGCCCCAGATACCCAAACGCTGATGCGTGAAGTGAGCCAAAGCGGTGAGCTTGGCCACTTAGCCGCAGAGCGGGTGTGGATAGAAACCGAGAAAGCATTGGGTGAACCCAATCCTGAACAATATTTCACCACGCTAAACGAGTGCCAGGCGCTTGCCACTTGGTGGCCTGAGCTTGCCGAGGGCGAGACGTTGACTGCCGCGCTCGCTGAAATACCAAGCGCGCCTGAGGAGTCTGCATTGCCGCTGGCCCACTGGCGCTACGCGCTGCTGGTCTCGCTGCTGAGTGATGAGCAGCGGGATGCGCTAGCGAGCAGGCTGCGGCTGCCCAACTCAGTAGCGCAGTTGGCTCGCCATACCGCGCTGACTAAAGCGTTGCTCAATGAACCGTTAAACGGCGAGCGAGTGTTGCACTGGCTGGAGCGGCTGGATGGCTGGCGTAAACCTGCCCAGGTAGCGGCGCAGCTGGCGCTTGTTAGTCGTCTGGCACCTGAGCGCCAAGCTGTGCTGCGCGCTGCGTGGCAGGCAGCGCAAGCGGTAAGCCCGCAAGCGCTGCTGAGCGAGGGGTATCGGGGAGCGGCATTAGGAGAAGCGCTGCGCCAGCATCGGCAGAAGGCGGTGGCAGGTGCGTTAGGCGAGGGGTAGTCGCGCTAGCGCGGCATCGCCGCACGAGGCTGCGGATCTGCTTGGGAAATCCAACGGCCCCGCCAGTGAAAATCAATCGCCCACAGGCGCTGGTCACCTAATGTGAAGCGCTTCCAGAGTGTAGCGTAGGATGTTTGGCAGGCGGGGTGGCGCTCGTTGGGTAACAGTTCAGCGAGTGGCTGGAGCACAAAGGCATTGCGGGTGATTTCCGCGCGGGGCAGGGCGACGCCATCAATCGTATCGCAGACACTGCCGACGGTCAGCAGGTCGATATCCAGAGCACGAGGGCTGTATTTAGCCATGTTGGGGGTGCGGCCATGATCAATCTCAAGCTGCTTAGACCACGCCTGGAGCTCACCCACCGACCAGTCGCTATCAAACGCCACCACTAAGTTGTAAAAGTTGCGGCTGTCCTTGAAACCTACGGGCTCGCTTTCAAAAATGCGCGATATCTGTAGGCGGCCAAACGTAGCTTCTAGAGCATCCAGGCAGAGGCGAATATGCGTGTCGGGATCAATGTTGCTGCCTAGACTGAGAGTTACCAGGCTCATAAGTTCGGGTCCTTGGTAGCCTCCGGCAGCGTACCGCGAGTGATTTCAAGACCAACGCTTGCCGCTTGAGGCACCGCGCCCGGCTTTCGGACGGTCATGCGCAGCCAGCTAATCGGGAATTCATGTTGCAAGCAGGCGGCGAGACGTTCAGCGAAGGTTTCTACCAAGGCGAACTGATGCTCATCGGCGAACTGCTGGATTCGCTGGCATATCGCGGCATAATCAAGCGTTAAGCGTAAATCATCCGTAGCGGCCGCTGGCCGAATATCCGTTGCCAGCGATAGATCCAGGCTCAGCGATTGCGTTATCGTGCGTTCCCAGTCGTACACACCGATGACGGTGTCTACGGTGAGTGCTTCGATCAAAATGCGGTCCACAGGCCTTCCCCAGGGTCAACAAGCGGGCGATTGTACTTGAGGATGACCAGAAACGACAGTAAGGCAGCGGCGTTGGCCGCTAATGCCAGGGTGGGCAGGCCATGATATGGATAGTGATCGGCTATTTAAGCGGCAGTTGGCTGGCGGCAGTGAGCGTATGTCGGTGGGCCGGTGTGACGGATCCACGGTTTTGCGGCTCTTACAACCCAGGATTTTCGAACGTGCTCCGCCTGTATGGTCCAAGGCTCGCCGCGGCCACGCTGCTGCTCGATGCGTTAAAAGGGGTGCCTGCCGTGCTGGCTGCCAAGCTGCTGGCGCTGCCGGTATGGCTGCAGGGGCTTGTCGGCTTGGCTGTGCTGCTGGGACACAGCTACCCGATTTGGTTTAGCTTCCGTGGTGGAAAGTCGGTCTCCAGTGCGTTTGGCGTGTTGCTGGTATTGGTGCCCAGCGTGGCGCTGATCACGGCGCTTTGCTGGGCGCTACTCGCGTGGCGGTTGCGCACGGCGGCGGCGGCATCGCTCGTTAGCGCGCTGTTGGCACCGCTGCTGTGTCTCTGGCTAGCCCCTGGCTACGTCAGCGTTGTAGGGGGCTTTAGCCTGCTCGTATTAGCCCGCCATGGCCTCAATATTCGCCGCTTACGCCGTGGGGAAGAGCCGCCCCTACGCGGATAGCCCTACGCGGATAGGCGCGAGAGCTACCGTGGTGCTGTAAGCGTATCGAGCGGCCAGCGAGGGGTCGCCTGCATTATGCCGTTGTCATCACGCTCGCCGGCTGCCAAGCGCTGCGCACCGACATAGGCAATCATGGCGCCGTTGTCGGTACAAAAGCGCCCGCGAGGGTAATAAGCACGGGCTTGGCGCTTTTGGGTCTCCAGCGCTAGCCGTTCACGCAAGCGCGTATTGGCGCTCACGCCACCTGCCATAACAATGCGCTTTAGCCCGGTTTGGTCGAGCGCTCGGCGGCATTTGATCACCAGCGTATCCACCACGGCCTCTTCAAAGGCCCGGGCCACATCTGCTTTGGCCTGCTCATCCAGCTCGCCCGCTGCTTCTAACTGGCGAATCGCCGTCAGGGTATGGGTTTTTAAACCGGAGAAACTAAAATCCAGCCCCGGACGATCAGTCATTGGGCGCGGAAAACGAAAGCGCTTTGGGTCGCCCTGTTCGGCAAGCTTTGCGACCAGCGGGCCGCCTGGATAAGCAAGGCCGAGCATTTTGGCGGCCTTGTCGAAAGCCTCCCCGGCGGCGTCATCCACCGACTCCCCCAGCAGTTGGTAGTGCCCTAACCCCTGTACTTCGACTAGCTGAGTGTGGCCGCCCGAGACCAGAAGGGCCACGAACGGGAACTCCGGCGCGTCATCTTCCAGCATCGGGGCGAGCAGGTGGCCCTCCATGTGGTGAACGCCCAGCACCGGTATGTTCAGAGCTTTGGCCATGCCGTGAGCGGTGCTAGCGCCCACCATCAAGGCACCAACCAGGCCCGGTCCGGCAGTGTAGGCGATACCGTCCAGGTCTTGACGGGTGAGGTTGGCATCCTTCAATACTTGCTCAATTAGCGGCAATAGCTTGCGGGTGTGATCCCGAGAGGCCAGCTCAGGCACGACGCCGCCATACTCCGCATGCATGGCGATTTGGCTATACAGCGCATCGGACAGCAGGCCCTGTCCACCGGTGAACGCGGTATCGTAAATAGCGACGCCAGTTTCATCGCAAGACGTTTCAATGCCCAGTACGCGCATGGCAAAAGAACTCGTGTAGGTGGTAAGGCAGAGGTTTAAAACCGGCTAGTCTAGCATTATGGCAGTAGAGGGGCGTAAGCATTTGCAAAGATCGCCAACCACGACTAGACTACTGTGCGCTGTAAAACTGGGTCGTACACCGTTGTGTTCGGTGTGCGAACTATCCGAACTCAAGACTCCTTAAGGTAGGTGAGTGCTTAATGCCTTCTGTAAAAGTACGTGATAACGAGCCGTTTGACGTCGCCCTGCGTCGCTTCAAGCGTTCTTGCGAAAAAGCTGGCGTTCTGTCTGAAGTACGTCGTCGCGAGCACTACGAGAAGCCGACTGCTGAGCGTAAACGCAAAGCGGCCGCTGCCGTAAAACGTCACGCCAAGAAGTTGCAGCGTGAGCGTAAGCGTTTCGAACGGCTCTATTGATCCGTACCTGGAGAGAGCCAGAGCAGTTGGCTGGTTGTCTCAAGAGGGATGCCAAGCGGCCGCCACTAGGTGGCCGTTTGTTTTTCGTTCTGTGATGTGTGTTTTGCGCGGTTTAAGGTGATCAGGCGCGCTGTCTGATGACGTTAGACTCGCCCATTAGCGCTTCGCGCGAGGATGCCCGCAGTTCATGGCAGGCCAAATTCCACAGCGTTTCATTGACGATCTGCTCGGCCGCGTTGACGTGGTGGAGGTTGTCGGCGAGCGCGTGCAGCTCAAGAAAGCGGGTCGTAACTTCTCCGGTTTGTGTCCTTTCCATCAAGAAAAAACGCCGTCGTTTACGGTGAGTGCCGATAAACAGTTCTACCACTGTTTTGGCTGTGGCGCTCATGGCAACGCGCTGCGCTTTTTGATGGAGTACGACAAGCTGCCGTTCCCCGAGGCGGTAGAGCAGTTGGCCGGGCGTTTAGGTCTCGATGTTCCCCGTGAGGGAGCGGATGACCCGCGTGCTCAGCAGCGCGAGAAAAAGCGTAAAGAGGGCGTCAACCTGCTGGAAGTGGCCGCCAGCTTCTACCGCGAGCGGCTGAAAATGCAGGAGGGTCAAAGTGCTCAGCGCTACCTGCAGGGCCGCGGGCTGTCGCCAGAGGTCATCGATACCTATGGTATTGGTTATGCACCGGGTGGCTGGGAGGCGCTCAAACAGCACTTGTCTGCAAAAGGTATCGGCGAGCCGGTACAGGTCGAGTACGGACTGCTGATCCACCGCGAAGACACTGGGCGCACCTACGATCGTTTTCGCGACCGAGTGATGTTTCCCATCCGCGACTTGCGTGGCCGTACCCTAGGCTTTGGCGGCCGGGTCATGGGGGATGAACAGCCCAAATATCTTAATTCACCAGAAACGCCTGTCTTTCATAAAGGGCGCGAGCTATATGGTTTGTACGAGGCGCGTCAAGCGTCTAGCAAACTTGAGCAGTTGGTGATGGTCGAAGGCTATATGGACGTGGTGGCGCTGGCTCAGTTCGGCATTCATAACGCCGTCGCTACGTTGGGAACTGCCACCACGGAAGACCACTTAAGCCGCCTGTTTCGTTTGGTGAGCCGAGTAGTGTTTTGCTTTGACGGTGACCGTGCTGGCCGTCAGGCGGCAAGCCGCGCCTTGGAAACGGCGCTGCCGCAAATGATTGATGGACGTGAGGCGCGTTTCCTATTTCTGCCCGATGGCGATGACCCTGATTCACTGGTGCGTCGCGAGGGTAGCGAAGCATTTCAGGATCGTGTGACCTGTGCGATGCCGCTCTCGGAGTTTCTCTTTGAGCAGGCCGCCCAGGGGCGTGACTTGAACACGGTGGAAGGGCGCGAGCGTTTTGCCACCCAGGTGCTAGAGGCATTGAACAAAGTGCCTGAAGGCATGCTCAAATCGCTACTGCTTGAATCACTGGCAAAGCGTAGCGGGCTGGCGCAGTCGCAGTTGCAGGCGCTGTTAGATAGGCGCACGGCAGATGCCGCTGCAAAAGCGTTGCCGCAGTGGGGGCCTGTTGAGGAGCCAGCCGCTGAAATGGTGCCAGAGCAGGCGCTGCCTCGCTCGGCGGCACGTGGCCGCCGCCAAGGGGCAAGGCTGCAAACGCTCTCTACGGTGAGCCGTATTGTGCAACTGTTGCTTCATGAGCCGTGCTTGGTGACATCGTTGCCCGAATCGCTGGATTGGCTGCCAGAAAATAGTGAAGAGGCGCCGCTGTGCCGCGCTTTAATCGAGCTGCTGCGCGCCGGACGCTATCGCAGTCCGCAGGTGGTGTTAGCGCATTTTCAGGGTAGCCATGAGGGGCAGGTGTTGGCAGAGCTGGCACAGCGGGAGCTGCTGATTCCTAAGGGGGCAAGGGAAGCAGAGCTAAGCGGGCTGGTAGAGCATTTGGTCGAGAAGCAGCGTAAGCGTTCGCCCCAGGAAGAGTACGATGCGCTGTTGGCACTAGAGCGTTCTGGCCAGAAGCTGGATAAAGCTCAGCGGCAGCGGTTGGCGAGTCTGATGATGGAGCTAATTCAGCGCATATGAGGGCGTCAAACCAAAGCAATTCGCACAATGGGGTTGAATTAACAAGCTTCAGCACCACATACAGGGTTAGTCGCCAGGCGCTGGCCTAACCGAACAACCTAACACACCTGAATGACCGCGCAAATACGTTTCGCTGGAAAAATTCCAGCTATTTACGCTATACTGTTCGGCTTGTTGAGTTTAATCGATTCAGCGCCCCAGGTGTTTCATTCTTCTTCGTCGAGATAGGGTTTCTATGGCTGGAAATGCGCAGCAGCAGTCACGTCTGAAGGAGTTGATCGCGCGCGGCAAGGAACAGGGCTACCTGACCTATGCCGAGGTCAACGACCATCTACCCGAGGATATCGCCGACCCGGATCAAGTGGAAGACATCATTGGCATGATCAACGACATGGGTATTAGTGTCGTTGAGGAAGCGCCAGATGAAGACACTTTGATGATGTCGGATCACTCCACGGACGAGTCCGCTGCGGAAGAGGCCGTTGCGGCACTCGCCGCCGTGGAAAGCGACGTAGGTCGCACCACCGACCCCGTGCGCATGTACATGCGTGAAATGGGAACGGTTGAGCTTTTGACCCGTGAAGGCGAAATCGAAATCGCCAAGCGGATCGAAGAAGGCACGCGGGAAGTGATGTCCGCACTGGCTTATTTGCCGGGTGCAGTTGCCTCTATTCTCGAAGCCTACGACGCTACCCAGGATGAAGAAGCACCTGGGCGCCTATCTGACCTGTTCTCTGGCTTTATCGACCCCGACGAAGGTATTCCGGGTGTTGCTGAAGCGGAAGTGCCGGAGCCTGTCGTTGAGACTGAGCTGAGCGATGATGACGATATCGACAGCGACGATGACGACGAAGAGGACGACACTACCGCCAGTGAAGGTGGCCCGGACCCCGAAGAGGCGAAGGCACGTTTTGAGCAGATTCGTGAGCAAAATGCTGCCGTTGAAGCAGTGCTGGCCAAGCATGGTCGGGGTAGCGCTGAGCTCAAGGCTGAACAAGCCCGCCTAGCGGAGCTGTTCTCGCCGATTAAGCTGGTGCCTAAACACTTTGAGCGTTTGGTCGGTCAGATACGTATCAGCGTTGAACAGGTGCGTGCCCAAGAAAAAGCGGTCATGCAGCTGTGCGTCAAGAAAGCCAAGGTGCCGCGCAAGACGTTCATCAAGTCGTTCCCGGGCCACGAGTCGGATCCGACGTGGCTGGACGCCTTCCAAGAAGCGCATCCCAAGTACGCTGACCGCTTAGAGCCACTGCGTGCCGATATCGCCCGCGCTCAGCGTAAGATTGCCTTCGAAGAGGACATGGTGCAGCTCTCGGTTGCCGACCTCAAAGAGGTGAATCGCAAGCTGTCGATTGGTGAAGCAAAAGCTCGTCGCGCCAAGAAAGAGATGGTTGAGGCGAACTTGCGCTTGGTAATCTCGATTGCCAAGAAGTACACCAACCGCGGCCTGCAATTCCTCGATCTGATTCAGGAAGGCAACATCGGCTTGATGAAGGCGGTGGACAAGTTCGAATACCGTCGTGGCTACAAGTTCTCGACCTACGCGACATGGTGGATTCGTCAGGCCATCACTCGCTCGATTGCCGATCAGGCGCGGACCATTCGTATTCCGGTCCACATGATCGAGACGATCAACAAGCTCAACCGCGTCTCCCGTCAAATGCTGCAAGAGATGGGTCGTGAGCCGACGCCGGAAGAGCTGGGCGAACGCCTGGAAATGCCGGAAGACAAGGTGCGCAAGGTGCTCAAAATCGCCAAAGAGCCGATCTCTATGGAGACGCCGATTGGTGATGACGACGATTCGCACCTGGGTGACTTTATCGAAGACGGCACCATGTTGCTGCCGATCGATATGGCCACCGGCGAAGGCTTGATCGAAGCAACCCGCAACGTGCTGGGTGGCTTGACTGCCCGCGAAGCGAAAGTCCTGCGTATGCGTTTCGGTATCGACATGAACACCGACCACACGTTGGAAGAGGTGGGCAAACAGTTTGACGTCACCCGTGAGCGGATTCGTCAGATCGAGGCCAAAGCGCTGCGCAAGCTGCGTCACCCCAGCCGCTCAGAACCGCTTCGTTCGTTCCTAGACGAGTAAAGCCGCGAGTAGTGAAGAGTGAGTGGTGAAATAGAGTCGCCACGAAGACCGAAAAGCCCGCCGTTCTCTGAACGGCGGGCTTTTCGGTTTATGTTATGCCGTTTAAAGCTTAGAGCGTGTAGTAAGTGGCAGAGCCTGGACCAACCGGCAAGCCAAGAATAAACACCCAGATAAAGAACAGCATGCTCCAACCGATCAGCATGAACAGCGTGTAAGGCAGCATGAGAGCGACCAGCGTGCCGATGCCCATGTCGTTACGATAACGGGTCGCCACTGCGAGAATCAGGCCAAAGTAGCTCATCATGGGCGTAATCAGGTTGGTGACGGAATCGCCGATCCTATACGCCGCCTGAATGACTTCGGGCGCGTAACCCATGAGCATCAGCATGGGGACGAAGATAGGGGCAGTGACCGCCCACTGCGCCGACGCGCTACCCAGCGACAGGTTCACGAAGGCGCACATGAGGATGAACAGCGCAAACAGGCCAGGGCCGCGCAAGCCAAGGGAGTCCAGCAGGTCAGCGCCCGCCACGGCAGTCACGGTGCCAAAATTACTCCAGTTGAACAGCGCCACGAACTGAGCGGCAAAGAACACCAGTACAATATAGAGCCCCAGGCTGCTCATGCTTTTGGCCATGGCATCGACGATATCGCGATCGTTTTGCATGGTGCCCGCGAGTCGGCCATAGACAAAGCCCAGTACGGTGAAGGCAATGGCGACGATAACCACAATACCGCGCAGGAAGGGCGAGCCGCTCACAAGGCCCGTCTCAGGGTTGCGCAGAATGCCACTCTCCGGCACTACCATGACGGCCACTAACGCTACCAGCGCCAGGGCAGCCAAGCCCGTACCTTTGAGTGCCCGTTTCTCTGTAGCGGTCAGACCCTCCATACGGTGCTGGTCGATATCGCTATCGGCATAGGCTGAATCGAATTTGCCAAGCTTGGGTTCCACGATGCGTTCGGTAACCAAACCGCCAATCAGGGTGACGAAGAACGTACTGGCAAACATGAAGAACCAGTTAGCCTCGGCGCCAACGATGTAGGCAGGGTCGAGTAGGCGTGCGGCTTCTTGGGTGATGCCGGAAAGCAGCGGGTCGACCGTGCCGATTAAAAGGTTGGCGCTATAGCCACCAGAAACGCCGCAGAAAGCTGCTGCTAAGCCAGCCAGTGGGTGGCGACCCAAAGAGTGGAAAATCATTGCGGCCAACGGAATGAGCACCACATAGCCAAGCTCGGAGGCCATGTTCGACATGATTCCGGCAAACACTACGGCATAAGTCACGATGCGCGGAGAGCGGTTGAGCACCAGCGCGCGCATACTCGCCGATAATAGGCCGGAGTGTTCGGCAACCCCGACTCCTAACATGGCCACCAGCACTGTGCCCAAAGGTGCAAAACCGGTGAAGTTGGTCACCATATTGGTGACGAGAAGGCGTAGCCCTTCCGCATTGAGCAGTGAATTCACCGCAATCCACTCGCCCTCGTTTGCTGGGCGCGGGTCGGCGACGGATATGCCCAGGGCGGCAGCGATACCGCTAGCCAGCACGACCAGTACACACAGAATGGCAAACAGTGTGACCGGGTGCGGTAATAGATTTCCCAGCCACTCGACGCTATCGAGAAAGCGGGTAAATGCTCCGCGTTTTAGGTTTTCTTCGCGATTTTGTGGGTTTGTCATAAGATTTATATCGTTGATAGGTTATTTTTCAGCAAAAATGCCCATGTAGGTTTGGTGGCTGACACTACGTTGATAATGCAAGCGGCGCAAATGGCTTTACGTATAGGGAGATGTAAAAAATGAAACACCGCTGACGCGGGGCGTCAGCGGTGTTTGGCTGGGGGGATAAGTGATTGGTTAAGGCGTTTGCCGTGCGCGATGGATGCGTCGTGCGAGAAAGAGAAGCTCGATGGTGGCAAACAGAATCAAGCTGTAGCCGAGTAGTTCGATGGCCTCTTCGGCGATATCTTTAAAGTCGCGAATGTAGCTCTCTTCAAGCACGGCGCGCCAAAAATCCTGACGTCCATATAGACGAGAAAAGATATAAGTGACCAGGACACCTGCCGCGAACAGCCCAAATGAAAACGTATTGCTGTAGTAGCGGAACTCATCCAGGAAACGCTGACGATGAATAATGACCCAGGCAAGGCTCGGTAGCACAATCAGCGCCACTACAAACTTCCAGGTGTTATCCGCTACGTAATAGTCCAGAAAGTAATCTTGCTCGCGTACGAGCGAAGCGGACACAAACGCCAAGAGCAGCAGTGTTACCGTTGGCCAGATCTTCAGCACTTGTCGAATATAAATAAGCAGCGCGCAGCAGCTAGCCAATATCAACGTTTGGGTAAACTCTGTGAACCCAAGCTCGGTATAGCGCACCTCAGGTAGATACAACACCTCTAGCAGCCTGTCGGTCTTTCCGTTGCACCGTGAGATACTGACCACCGTCATCGCCGAGCTGAGAAGATCGCCATGAGCCGCTTCATCCCTGTGGATCGCCAGACCGATTACCTGCTGCCGCCTTCGGTAGACGAGTGGT
>NZ_JBSXNN010000089.1:0-2037 GCF_056857635.1 Vreelandella sp. L-15
GCGGCAACCATCTCAGGGCCATGAGACCGAATGGCATTCTCTAGATCTCGCGTGAGCTCTTCAATTTCATTCAGGATTTCAGTTGCTCGCACATGGACTCCTTGAAAGCTAACGCTGAAGCGCACCGGTGGCTTTGTCGCAGCGCAGCGGAGACAAAGGCATCCGAGTGACGCGCCTGGTTAAATTACTACCGCTCACCTTCAAGGCCATGCCATACCCGGAGAATGATGATGGCACTGGGATGGAGCGAATATCGAACGACATATTTCCCGAAAACCATATCTCGAACAGAGTCAGGCACCGGTGCCATTTCAACTGGTGTGCCCATCTTGGGAAAATCAGGAAGCAATTCGATTTTGCCAACCAGTTCGGTGGCGATCCGGGCTGCCGCCGATGGATTGTGGACTGCAATGAACTCCCTGAGGCGCTGTAAATCTTCAATGGCTTCGTCCGTGTAAACCAGTTTCACTTACCTGACCTCGGTGCATCCTGCTCGTTGTCGGTTCCCCAACTATTAAGCCAGCTGTGAACCTCGCGGGCATCAACAACCTTGCCTTGTGCAGCGGACTCCATTGCTTCTAAGGTCTGTTTCCAGCGCTCTTGCTCCAGCTGCTGCTTTTCTATGTACTCCGATAATGCTTGGTTAATTACCCAACCTTTGCTCCGGTGCAACCTGCCAGCAATTGCTTCCAGGTGCTGTTCAACTTCTGCTTGAAGGCGAACCGTGGTGACGCTCATGACTATACCCTCGAGTTTGGCTACTACAATGTATTACAACATAGTCTACGGGGGTGCGGCAAAAAATTTAACGCCTTGGCTTTGCGGCGTGCCGGAGCGCCAGCGTAGGCGCGTCCGACAACAGCCACTGGTTAAGCTGCTTCGAAGTCCAAGGGATGAATGCCATCCAGATTGACCGTATTGCGGGCCACCCAAAGATCGTACATGTCCTGCATTGCCAACCAGCTCTCAGGAGTGCGCCCGAGAACCTTGGATAGCCGCAATGACATTTCCGGGCTAATACCACTATCTCCTTTGAGCAGCCGAGACAAAGTGGAAGGTGATACGCCCAGACTGGAAGCAAGCTGACGGGAACTGATACCGAAAGGCTCCAGATACACCTCCCGAATGAACTCGCCTGGATGCGGCGGATTATGCATAGTCATTAGTGATAATCCTCATAATCAAGAATGTAGGCATTGCCGTCCTGAAATTCGAACGTCATGCGCCAATTTCCGTTAACCCGAATCGACCACCGCCCCTTGTCTTTTCCCTTCAATGGGTGAAGCCGAAAGCCAGGGATATCCATGTCCTCCACCGAAGTGGCCGTATCCAAAGCAGCCAACTGCATACGCAGTTTCTTGGCATGGTCAGGCTGTATGCCCGCCGTGCTGCCGGTCGAGTAGAACCGCTTCAGTCCTTTGTGACGGAAAGATTTAATCATGAGGGGATGATAGCATGGTGCGCATCACGCAACAATAGAGCTTAACGCTGAAATAAGCGGCGGCCCGACAGGGGCGTCCGGTGGACGGCCGCCAGGCCGGGAACGTACTTAATTGACTGGTTAAATGCCGTACTCACGCTCCACCCTCGCAATACGAACCCGAAACGTGGAGTACCATTTTTGGTGGCCAAGTCGCTGAGCTTCTCGATGCTCTACGTTCTTTTTCCAATTGGTGATGGACTCCAAGCTCTCCCAATAGGATACGGTGATACCCAAATCCTCCCGGACGGACTCCATACCCAAGAAGCCAGGTTGGGTAGCTGCCAACTCAACCATCCTGTCTGCCACTTCCCCGTATCCATTGTCGCCCTCGGTGCGATGGCTACTGAAAATGACCGCGTAATACGGCGGCTCAGGAGTTTTGGCTATCTCTGACATAGATCCCTCTAGGCATTTAACGCCTTGCTCACCGGAAAATTGGGCGCGCAGCGAGTAATTTTTCCGCGTGGAGCAACTTGTTAGCTCTCAATCTATCGGGCTATTTGATGGTAAAGTACGCAACACCGGCCGCCGCCGCGATAATCAGCATCACTTTT
>NZ_JBSXNN010000090.1:0-20241 GCF_056857635.1 Vreelandella sp. L-15
TCGGGGTTGTGCTTGAGGTAGTCATTCCACAGCACCTCGGCAATATCAGCCATACCCATGGGGGCGCCAGGGTGGCCGGATTTGGCCTTCTGAACAGCATCCATGGAAAGGGCGCGAATGGCATTGGCCAGCTCAAAACGGGACGGCATGGGGGTGCTCCTCGCCTGAAAACGGAAAGAATAAAGGTGCTATTGTCGCTGACTTCCCCGGCGGCGGCAAATTCTCAGGGGCACGTTGTGGGAAGAACTTGCAACAGCGTGTAGACTCTGGCTCCCGAAGTGGTGGTGAAAGTGATGGTGCCGCTTCTTTATACGGGCAGGGAACTTCCTGCCATGATTTCCTGCTGATGCTGCGGTCATAACAGAGCAGCCGTCATACAGAGGGTCGAGTGCGCGATGAGCGAATATTCCCTGTTTACCTCCGAGTCCGTTTCCGAAGGCCATCCCGATAAGATTGCCGACCAGATTTCAGACGCGGTGTTAGATGCCATTATCGCCCGGGATAAACAGGCCCGCGTTGCCTGTGAAACGATGGTGAAGACGGGCGTTGCCATTATTGCCGGTGAGATCACCACCTCCGCGTGGGTGGATCTCGAGACGCTGGTGCGTGATGTGATTACCGATATCGGCTACACCTCTTCTCAGGTGGGCTTCGACGGTGCCACGTGCGGCGTCATCAACCTGATTGGCAAGCAGAGTGTCGATATTGCTCAGGGCGTTGATCGTACCAAGCCGGAAGATCAGGGCGCGGGCGACCAGGGCCTGATGTTTGGCTATGCCACGAACGAAACCGATTCGTTCATGCCGGCCCCGATCCACTACTCGCACCGTTTGGTCGAGCGTCAGGCGGAGCTGCGTAAAAACGGCCTGTTGCCGTGGCTGCGTCCGGATGCCAAAAGTCAGGTGACTTTCCGCTATAACGCTGAAGGCCAACCGTGTGGCGTCGATGCGATTGTTCTGTCGACTCAGCACGATCCGGAAATCGATCAAGAAGACCTGCGCAAAATGATTAAGCGTGAAGTCATTGAGCAGGTGATTCCCGCTGAGTGGTTGGATGCCAACACCCAATACCACATCAACCCGACCGGCAAGTTCGTGATTGGCGGCCCGGTGGGCGACTGTGGCCTGACCGGTCGTAAGATCATCGTCGATACCTACGGCGGCATGGCGCGCCACGGTGGCGGCGCGTTCTCGGGCAAAGATCCGTCGAAAGTAGACCGCAGCGCCGCGTACGCTGGCCGCTATGTGGCGAAAAACGTCGTAGCAGCGGGCTTGGCGGACAAGTGCGAGATTCAGGTCTCCTACGCCATTGGCGTGGCCGAGCCGACCTCGGTGTCCATCGACACCTTCGGTACCGGCAAAATCGACGACGCTAAAATCGTTGATCTGGTGCGGGAGCACTTCGATCTGCGCCCCTACGCGATCACCAAGATGCTGGATCTGCTGCACCCGATGTACCGCCTGACAGCGGCTTACGGCCACTTTGGCCGCGAGCCGTTCGAGCACAGCTACAGCTGGGTAGACGACAAAGGCGAAACGCACACCGAGACGTTTACAGCCTTCCCGTGGGAAAAAACTGACAAAGCAGACGCGCTGCGTCAGGCCGCTGGCCTATAAGCTTCCCGTAAGCGCAATGAGCGTCATGGGTTAGCGAAAAGCGCCCCTTGGTTCACGCCAGGGGGCGCTTTTTTTATGGGTCGAAACCGGCTCCGAGAGTGGCTTTCTGCGCATTGCATCTCTGTCAGTTTCATATAAGTTAATTTTAATAAGGGCTGAAAATTTCCCGTTTACCACGTGAGGATGCGTATGTCGGGTCGGCGAATAATAGGAGTGGCGAACCTAGCGGCAGCCTGGTTAATGAGTGTCACTTTTTCCGCACAGGCAGACACCTGCCCCGACTGGCCCGCCGAGCGGCTGGCGCTGGAAACCCAGGCGCTAGCCGAACATATCGAAGTGTGGGATCGCGCCTACCATGATAACGGCGAATCGCTGATTGCTGATGAGCTGTACGACCAAGCGCTGACACGGTTGGAAAACTGGCAAGCTTGCTTAGATTCACCGATTCCCCACCAGCCGCTTACCCGAGTGACCAGCAGCGACGGTACCCGCACCCATCCGGCCGCCCAAACGGGGCTCACTAAAGCCGATGAGGACGGCATTCGACGCTTTACTAGCCGCCGTGACGATCTATGGATTCAGCCCAAGGTGGATGGTGTGGCGGTGACGCTGCGTTACCAGGGCGGGGAACTCGTCGAGGCGGTTAGCCGTGGAGACGGCGAGCGGGGGCAGGATTGGACGGCGCGGGTTCAGCAACTGCCTGGTGTGCCCGTTACGCTTCCTGAGCCCGTCTCTGCGGTGCTGCAGGGCGAGCTTTACTGGCGGCTGGATAATCACGTGCAGGCACGCCAACCAGGTTCGGGTGCCCGAGGTGCCGTGGCCGGTGCCATGGCGCAGCGCGAGCCGAGCCAAGAGACGCTGAACCGCATCGGTTTATTCGTATGGGACTGGCCGGATGGCCCGACGCAGATGACCGAACGGCTGGCGCAACTGACGGCGCTGGGGTTCGAGACGGCCGATTACACCCATCCGATCAGCGGCCAGGAGGCGGCCGCCGAATGGCGCGAGCGGTGGTTCAACGGCCCGCTGCCGTTTGCCACCGACGGCGTGGTGTTAAAACAGGCTGAGCGCCCCGGCGTGCGCAACTGGTCGTCATCGCCCCCTGAGTGGGCGGTGGCCTGGAAGTATCCGTCTCAGCAGGCGCTAGCCCAGGTGCGCGGGGTGGAGTTTCGGGTGGGGCGAACCGGGCGCGTAACGCCGCTGCTGTGGCTCTACCCGGTGACTCTGGAAGGGCGGCGCATCAGCCGCGTGTCGCTGGGTTCATTGGAGCGCTGGCAGGAGTGGGACGTGCGCCCTGGGGACCACGTGGCGGTGACGCTGGCGGGCCTGACGATTCCTCAGGTAGACAGCGTGGTGTGGCAAACACGTGAAAGAGCCGCCCTAAGCGCCCCGCCGCCCGAGCGTTACCATCTGTTGAGCTGCTTTACGCTAACGCCCGAGCGAACATCAGAATGCAGCGCCCAACTGCTGGCCCGCTTAACCTATCTCAGCGAGCAGCTGGGCATGCGTGGAATTGGCGAAGGCACTTGGCAGGCGCTGATGGAGGCCGGTGTGGTTACGGAACTATTGGGTTGGTTGGCACTAACGCCGGAGCAGCTTCAACAGGCCCACGGTATTGGCGCTACCACCGCCGCAGCGCTGATGGCACAGTTCGACGCGGCGCGCCAAGCGCCCTATGCGACATGGCTGACGGCGCTGGGAATGCCCCCCGGTGGCGACGCTGAGCTGGGCGATTGGTACACCCTCGCGGGTTACTCTCGAACCGATTGGCAAGCCGTGCCTGGCGTTGGCCCGGTGCGCGGCGAAGCGCTCGTTGCCTTCTTCAGCCACCCAGACGTTCAGCGCATGGCCCGCCTGCTGCAGCTGGCGGGCGTCGATGGGTTTTAACCGAGCCCGGTGAGCCGCAGCATCAGCCCCAGATAGAGCGGTATCAACAGCGGTGCCAGCAGCGTGGTGGTGAGTACCGCTAAAGCACCTTTCTGCGGCTGAATGCCCAACTCCATCGCCACGACCACCACGTTAGAGGCCATGGGCACCACGCCAAATAGCAGCAGTGCCATCGCCAGCTCCGGTGCGAGTGGCGTGAACTGCTGGAGCACCAGCACCGCCCCCAGCATTACCAGTGGCCAGAGCAGATAGCGCAGGCCCACGCAGGTCGCCACAAAGCGTGTATCCCACGCGGCGAGGGTGACCTGGCTTAACGTCATGCCAATAATCATCATGCCCAGCAGGGTATAGGTGGCGGGGAAAACGGCTAACGAGCTCATCAGTGACTCAGGCAGCGTGGCGTTGAGCGCGTTTAGCAGCAGTGCTAGGAAAAAGGCATAAATCAGCGGCAGGCGGGCAATTTTGGCAAGGCTCTGGCGTACCGAGAAGTGGCCCCGGGCGCTCAAATAAAACCCCACCGTGAACTCATACAGGTTGATGCCCAGCATGCAGAAGAGGTACAGCGTCACCCCTTCCGGCGGTAGCAGAATCAGCGCGACGGGCAGCCCAAAGTAGCCGGTATTACCGGTGCCAGAAGAGAACGCCAGCAGCGCGCCTTCCTGCGGGCCAAAGCGGTGTTGGGTAGCCCAGCGCACGGCCAGTGCCATGGCGCTGACCAATAGAAACATCGCCAGGGTGAGCACCAAATACTCTAAGGTGGGGCCGCCATTCATCAGCGCGCGAAAAATTGTCAGCGGCGCGATCAGGTACACCAACAAGGTAGCAATCGGGCGCGGGTCTATTTTCAACCGTTGGGCGGCAATAAAGCCCAGCCCCACATACCCTAACAGCATGAGCAGCGGGCCCATTAAAGCGCTGGGTGCTAAGTCCATATCTCCTCCTTGATAGACGCGGTGGTGCCAACATGAGCCGAATTGAAGGTCGACCGTGGAATCTTTCATTAGCCGCTGCGCGGCGAAGCAGCGAGAATACCCTAAATAATGATCACGTTACCGCACTGCGAGGACAAACCATGAGCAGCCAAGAGCATCCGTTAGGTATTAGCTTTGAATTCTTTCCGCCCAACACCGATGCAGGTCGGGAGAAGCTAATTCACGTGCGTGATGAGCTGGCCGCTCGTAACCCGCGTTTCTTCTCGGTCACCTACGGCGCGGGTGGCTCCACTCAGGCGCGCACTCGGGATATCGTGCGCACCGTTAGCCAAAGTGGCATCACCACGGCGCCGCACCTCTCCTGCATCGGCAGCGAAAAGGCTCAGCTGCGCGACTTACTGGCGCAGTACCGGGAAGAGGGCGTCGATAGCCTAGTGGCCCTGCGCGGTGACATGCCCTCCGGGATGGCCAGTATCGGAGAGCTGCGCTACGCCAATGAATTGGTAGAGTTCATTCGTGACGAGACGGGCGACCACTTTGACATCGCGGTCGCGGCGTATCCGGAATCTCATCCACAGGCCCCCAGCCTCGATAAGGATGTGGAAAACTTTGCCCGCAAGATGAATGCGGGTGCCAACATGGCGATTACCCAGTACTTCTTTACCGCCGATGCCTACTTCCACTTCGTTGATAAAGCGCGTGCGCTGGGCGTCGAGCAGCCGATCATTCCCGGCATCATGCCGATCACCAACTACACCAAACTGGCACGGTTTTCCGATGCCTGCGGCGCGGAAATTCCCCGCTGGATTCGCAAGCAGTTAGAAGCCTACGGCGATGACAGCGACGCCATTGCCGCCTTTGGTACCGATGTAGTGACTCGCCTGTGTGAACGCCTGCTGGACGGCGGCGCGCCAGGCCTGCACTTCTACACGCTGAATCAGGCGGCCCCAGTGTTGAAGGTGGTGGATAATCTGAGCTAACGCTGTCGCCTGATGATGATACCGGCCTGCATCTTTGATGCGGGCCGGTTTTTTTATGGTAGTTCTAAAGGTAACGAAAAAAGCCGGAACCTCTCGGTTCCGGCTAGTGCATAGCTTGGCTCTAGTAACGTAACGGTTTACGCAGCGCTTGCCGTTGCCTTGCCTTTGCCACCATGCTGCTTGCGCTGCATGATAAACAGCACCGTACCAATCGCTAAGCCAACAATGTCGGTGTAGATGCCGCCGTAGATCAAGAACATGGCACCGACCAGCATCACTAAGCGCTGGGGTAAGTTCACCGGACCGAAGAACCACTTCTGAACCATGCCCGAGAGCAACACAATGCCTAGCGTGGCGGTGAGGCCTACGCGCAGTATCTGCATGGCGGAGCCTTCCATCAGCATCGCCGGGCTGTAGAAGAACATAAACGGCACGATAAAGGCCGCCAAGCCAATCTTGAACGACGCCACCGATGTGCCCATGGGATTATCCCCAGAAATACCGGCGGCTGCGTAAGACGCAAGCGCCACGGGCGGGGTAATGGCTGATACCACGGCGAAGTAAAACACGAAGAAGTGGGCGACGAGTGGTTCGATACCAATGTTGATCAAGCCCGGTGCCACGACCGATGCTGCTACCGCGTAAGCCGCCGTGGTGGGCATGCCCATTCCTAGCAGAATGCTGATCAGCATGGCGAAGAACAGTGCCAACAGCTGACTAACGCCCGCCAAGCCCAGCAGCAGCGAAGAGAAGCGCGCACCTACACCGGTCAGCGAGATAACGCCCACAATTAGGCCCGCGCAGGCACACACGGCGATGATCTGGATGGACATCGTACCTGCTAGCTGAAGGGCCCTTAAAATGGCGCGAATGCCCATTTTATTGGGTGAAATCCAGCTAACAACCGCCGCTGATGCGGTGGCCAGGGTACCGGCACGAATCACTGAGTAGCCCATGAAGAGGGCGGCAATCAGAATAATAATCGGCGCAAACAGGTAGGCCTGTTTCACCAGCTTCGAAAATAGCGGAATCTCATCCTTACGCATTCCCCGCATGCCTTTACGCGCGGCTTCAAAATCCACCATGAAGTAGATAGAGGCGAAGTACAGAATGGCAGGAATCAAGGCTGCAACGGCAATTTCGGTATAAGGAATGCCGGTGACCTCTGCCATGATGAAGGCACCTGCCCCCATGATGGGCGGCATAATCTGTCCACCGGTAGAAGCGGCTGCTTCAATGGCACCGGCGCTACGGGCCGGGTAGCCCACTTTCTTCATCAGAGGAATAGTGAGTGAGCCTGTCGATACCACGTTGCCTGCGGAGGTGCCGTTGATCATTCCCATTAAGCCAGAAGCAAAGATAGACACCTTAGCCGGGCCGCCGCGAGCACGACCTGCCGCGGCAAAGGCGAAGTTGACGAAGTAGTCGCCCACTTTAGATGCCTGCAAGAAGGCGGCAAAAATGATGAACAGAATAATATAGGTGGACGAGACCGCCGTGGTCGGGCCGAGTATGCCCGCATCGGTATAGACCTGGCTAAAGAAGCGCTGGACCGATAGACCAGGGTAGCCCAGGAAGCCGGGTAAATAGGGGCCTGCAAAGACGTAGGTCAGAAACACGGCTGAAATGACGACCAGCGCCAAACCTGCCACACGGCGAGTCAGTTCGAGAATCAGTAGCGAGCCCGCGATGGCGGCCCAAGAGATACCAGGAGGCGCAAACGAGGTGCCGGTGGACATCCGCATGTTGGTGTTAAACGCCATCAGCAGGTAGCCCGCGCTGGCCAGTGCACATACCATGAGCACTAAGTCGGCAGGATTAAAACGGTGGCGGGCTTGGCGATAGAACCAGGACAGCACAATCGCGCCTGCTGTGGTGGCCATCAGTGGGTAGCCAAAGTGCAGCGTCTCCACGGCCGGGTCGATGCGCATGGCACCGCCGTTGATGGCCTGCTGCATCAAGAATACTTGCACCAGCGAGTAAACTGCAGGAACCAGCAGCGCATAGCTCACCCATTTCAGCCAAGCAGGGGAGGCCTGCTGGTCATCTTCAGCAAAGCGGGCACCGGCAAACAGCCCGTAACCCAAAATTAATGCACCGGCGATGTGTACGATACGGAACGACCAGGTTTCCATGGGGTACACGTTGAGTGAAAACAGGTGGAAACCTGAATAGGCAATCGCCAGTGCTGCAAATAATAGGAACTGCCAGCCAACGAACAGGCGGCGGTTGGGCTCAACAACTTCTTCATCGACGCCATCAGCAATCGATTCTGGCGTTGATGAAGCAGCTAAGGCGTCATCCTTGAGGCCGTTGGGGTCTTGGTCGGTATTGTGACTCATCAGAGGTCACCCTCACAGCAAAAGCAAAGAAAGGGGGCAAGAGCAAACGCTGCCCCGCCCGACAGGATCGGCAGCGGGGCAGCGCGATGGTGCGTGGAGCTTACTTGATCATGTCGTCAGAGATATCGTAACCGTTCTCTTCGTACCAGCGTGCTGCGCCTGGGTGGAAAGGCAGTACCGTGTTGTGCACGATATTTTCCGGAATGCTGGTTTCAGCACTGCGGTGTACGTCGCGCATACGATCATTGTTTTCCATGGTGGCTTTCGTGACTTCATAGATGAAGTCTTCCGGCAGGTCACAGCCAGCAATCGCGAAGTTCCACATGGAAACGGCGCGAGCATCTTCTTCCAGCGTGGTGTAAGTGCTAGCCGGGATGGTGAACTCAGCGACCGGGAAGGCGTCTAGCACAGTCGCCAGCTCTTCTTCGGTAAACTCAATAATGTTCACGTCGGTTTGGACTTCCAGCTGGCTAACTGCCGGAATCGGGATGCCCGCAGCGAAGGCGACAACGTCCAGCAGGCCGTCCTGAAGCTGGCCGCCCAGGTCAGACCAACCGCCATTACGGCGGTCGAAGTTTACGCCCAGGGTTTCCAGCATGGCCGGGAAGTAGGTGTCAGAGGTAGACGCCGCCGGGCCGAAACCGATGCGCGCACCGTCGGGGATGTCGGAAATAGATTCAATACCGGAGCTAGAGAGCGCAGCGATAGAGAACGGGGTTTCATACATCGGGAACAGCGCGCAAACGTTGTCCATGACTAGGCCAGGTGCCAGCGGGCTTTCGCCTTTCATGGCATCGGAAGCCGGTCCCATGGTGGTTAGGCCGAACGCCATATCGCCACTATGTACTAGCGCCAGGTTTTGGGTAGGGCCACCAGTCACTTCGCCGCCGCCTGAAACACCGAGCTCATCGGCGATGAAGTTTGCCCAGCCAGAGCCGTAAACGAAGTAGGTGCCGCCTTGACTGGCCGTACCCACCGTGAAGTTGGTTGGCCACTCGGAACGGTCCGCGTGGGCAGTACCAGCGGCGAGTAGCGCGCTGCCTGCGAGCAGAGCGACAGTTTTGGGCATCGTATTGCGCATGGCGAGATTTCCTAAGCTGTTATTGGGATTATCGTCTGGCGTGTGTAAACACCGCCAGTGCTTTATCATTAAGCAGCTTATATAGAGCGATACTTGTGCCACATATACGATTTAATATAGAAATCAATGCATTAAAAATTTGCTCTTCAACTTTGGTTGAAAAGCAAAAGCCATTAAATGTCTGGCTTTTCGCACGCTCTAGATAGGGTGGTGTGCGGTTTTTCACACACTTTTCAAAGGGGGGGGGAGCGCCTAGCGATGCAGCCGCTGCACCGCTAGAGAGGGGCGTTATTTGTTTTTACCTGGGTCAAGAATGCGAACCGGCTGCACATCCTGGATTTTTTGCTCATCACGCACCTGATTCACTCGTGTAGTGAGCTCGGGGGCCGCTTCGTCTTCAATGGGCAGCTGTTCGAAGAAATCACAGCTCACGCATTCACGGTAGCGGATGCCGTGCTGCTCCCACGCACGAATGCGGTCCATGGCGGCACAGCGGGGGCAGGTCACGCCTGCAATAAAACGTTTAATACTCGACATACATACACTCCCAACGTGCGGAGGCAACGCCGCCGCACCGGATAAAAATAGCCAGCTTAGGCGGCGCGAATACCGCTATGGCGCAGCAGCGGTTCGACGCTAGGTTCGCGGCCTCGGAAGGCACGGAATAGCTCGGCGGCATCCCGCGCACCGCCTTGCTCCAGAATTTCCTCGCGGAAGCGCTGGCCAGTGTCTGGGTCAAAAATCCCGGCTTCTTCAAAGGCGCTCCAGGCATCGGCAGAGAGCACTTCCGCCCATTTATAGCTGTAGTAGCCAGCGGCGTAGCCGCCTGCAAAGATGTGGCTGAAACTATTTTGGAAGCGGTTGAAGTCGACCACGGGAACGACAGAGGTTTGGCGACGCACGTCGTCGAGCAGCGTCTGAACATCGCTGGCCGAAGGCGCTTCCAGCTCGTGATGGAGGCGTAGGTCGAACAGAGAAAACTCGATCTGACGCACCATGCCCATGGCGGACTGGAAGTTTTTCGCCGCTTGCAGACGCTCGAACAGAACGTCTGGCAGCGGTTCGCCGGTATCCACATGTTTGGCCAGCAGGTCGAGGCCTTCCCGCTCCCAGCAGTAGTTTTCCATAAACTGACTGGGCAGCTCGACGGCATCCCAGGCGACGCCATTAATGCCGGAGACGTCTGCCACCTCTTGCTTGGTTAGCATATGGTGCAAGCCGTGACCAAACTCGTGGAACAGCGTGGTCACCTCATCATGGGTCAGCAGCGCAGGTTTACCGCCTACTGGCGCGGTGAAGTTGCAGGTCAAGAAGGCCACTGGGAGCTGCACGCCGTTCTCGGTTTTACGGCGTACCCGGCAGTCGGCCATCCACGCACCGCCCCGTTTACCTTCGCGGGCGTAGAGATCCAGATAGAACCCAGCAATCGGTTTGCCCTGTTCGGTAATACGGAAGAAGCGCACGTCGTCGTGATAGCTCGGAGCGCTGCTGTCTTCTTTTACCTGAACGTTGTAAAGACGCTCGACGACTTGGAACAAGCCATCCACGACCCGCGGCGCGGGGAAGTAAGGACGCAGCTGCTCTTGGGAGATAGCGTAACGCGCTTCGCGAAGCTTTTCACTGACGTAGGCGACATCCCAAGGTTTGAGAGCATCGATACCTAGCTCGTCACGGGCGTAGGCGCTGAGTTCGGCAAACTCCTTCTGCGCTTGCGGCTTGGCGCGGCGGGCGAGGTCTTCCAGGAAGTCCAGCACCTGCGCGGGGGAGTCTGCCATTTTGGTAGTTAGCGAGTAGTCGGCGTAGGTGTCGAAGCCCAGCAACCGCGCCAGTTCCTGACGCAGGGCCAGAATCTCTTCCAAAATGGGGGCGTTGTCGAACTTGCCCGCGTTGGGGCCCTGGTCGGAGGCGCGGGTCACGAAGGCAGTATACACTTCTTCGCGCAGCTCGCGGCTGTCGGCGTAGCTGACGATGGGGAAGAAGCTGGGGAAATCCAGCGTAATGCGGTAGCCATCAACGCCTTTAGCGTCTGCCTGGGCTTTAAGAGTTTCCAGAGCGCTCTCAGGAACGCCTGCCAGCGCGTCGCGATCCTGAATGTCTTTATGCCATGCCTGGGTGGCGTCCAGAACGTTGTTGGAGAACTGGTTAGAAAGCGTAGAGAGGCGGGACTGAATCTCGCCGTAGCGTGCCTTCTTATCCGCCGGTAGGTCGACCCCGGCCAGTCGGAAATCGCGCAGGGCATTATCCACCGTGCGTTGCTGGGCAATTGTTAGCGTTGCCCAGCTCTCGCTCTCTTTCAGCGCCAGCCAGCCCTTAAATAGCCCTTCGTGCTGACCGACCCAGGTGCCAAACGCAGAGAGTTTTTCCAAGCAGGCTTGGTAAGCATCGCGCAGCTCTGGGGTATTCATGGTGCCGTTGAGGTGCGACACCGGCGACCAAGCTTGGGAAAGACGGTCATTCACTGCTTCCAGCGGTGCGGCAAAGTTGTCCCACGTTGGGGAGGTGGCAGCGGCCTGTTGGGCGAGGCGATCAATCGCCTCGCGGCTCTCATCGAGCAGCGTTTCCACGGCGGGTACCACGTGGTCGGCACGAATGTCGGCGAAAGGGGGAAGCTCGTGGCTCTCTAGCAACGGGTTGCGGGACATAAGCACCTCGGTAGCAATCAAGTTAGGGGCGCACAAAACGTGCGCTGATGATGACACAGTGCGGGCAGTGAGGCGTTGTTTCAATGCTTGACCCGCTGCAAGCGTTTGGCCTGGGGGGCAGGCGCCTGCTAGTCTTGCCGCCTTTCCATATCCGTAATCTGCAAGTGTCACCAATCAAGTGCCACCCATGGCAGGAGCAAGTAATGAGTGAAACGCTAGAGCGCTGGGGGTCGAAACGGGCCTTTATCTTGGCGGTAACAGGTGCTGCGGTTGGGCTGGGTAATATTTGGCGCTTTCCCTATGTGGCAGGAGAGAACGGCGGTGCTGCTTTCCTGTTGATTTACGTAGCGTTCGTGCTGCTGTTAGGCATTCCCGTGATGATGGCGGAAATCCTGATTGGGCGTGCCGGGCGGCGCGGGCCGATGCAAGCCTTAGGCGCATTGGCGTCAGAAGCGGGGGCTTCACGGCACTGGCGCTGGCTGGGGCTCTTCGGCGCGTTCACCGTGTTCTGTATTTTGTCGTTTTACTTGGTGGTCTCCGGCTGGTCGATTGAGTTTTTAGTGGCCTCGGTGAATGGCAACTTTAACGGTGCCAGCGCAGCTGAGATCGGCGCAGGGTTCGAAGCGTTTCTGGCGAATCCTGGGCTGCTGATCTTCAACCACTCGCTGTTCCTCTTCATGACCATGACGGTGGTAGCAGCCGGGGTGGCCAAAGGGCTCGAGCGGCTCAATAACCTGCTGATGCCACTGCTATACGGTTTGCTGCTGCTGTTAGCCATTTATGCCACTACTACGTCGGGCTTTGGTACCGCGCTGTCGTGGCTCTTTCTGCCCTCGTTCGAGGACGTGACTCCCGCGGTCATATTGCATGCCATGGGCCATGCCTTCTTTACGCTGGCAGTCGGTGCCTGTGCGCTGATGGCGTACGGGGCTTATATGCCCGATGAGCAGAGCCTGCCGAAGGCGGCCTTTGCCGTGGCGGTGTTGGATATTAGCGTGGCGCTGCTGGCGGGCATTGCGATTTTCTCGGTGGTGTTTGCTCAGGGCATGGACCCCGCCGATGGACCAGGGCTGATGTTCGTGACGCTGCCCATCGCGTTTTCCGAGTTGCCCTGGGGCTCGTTCTGGCTCAGCGTATTTTTCCTGCTGCTGCTGCTGGCCACCTGGACCTCGGCGATCAACCTTGCCGAGCCGATGGTGGCCACGTTGCAGGGGCTGGGCTGGCGGCGCAGTATCTCGACCGCCGTGGTGGCGATCAGTGTCTGGCTTCTGGGCCTACTATCGGCATTCTCGTTCTCGACGCTGGCCGAGTTTAGGCCGCTGTTCGGGCGTAACGTGTTCGAACTGGTAAGCAGTATTCCGCCCGATATTTTCCTGCCCTTGGGTGGTTTGCTGATTGCTACCTTTGCCGCTTGGGTGATGCCGCAAGCGCTGGTCGTGAAAGCGCTGGGCGTGGGCGATGGTGGCTATGTCATGTGGCGCAATATTGTTCGCTGGGTCTCGATTCCACTGACGTTTATTGTTCTACTCGGTGGGTTGCTATAGTGCTGTCATCCCGCGTCGTCACGAAATGCGAAATGCTTTAGAGGAGTGTGCCATGAGCAGTGCCCTAAGGACGTATCAAGGAGTCTCGCCGCAGTTGGGTGAGCGTGTCTACATCGATCCCGCCAGCGTGGTGATTGGCAATGTCACGCTCGGCGATGACTGCTCGGTATGGCCGATGACGGTGATTCGCGGCGATATGCACCGCATCACCATTGGCGCGCGCACCAGCGTTCAAGATGGCAGCGTGCTGCACATTACCCACGCCAGTGATTTCAATCCTGATGGTTTCCCGCTCACGATTGGCGACGATGTGACCATTGGCCACAAGGCAATTTTGCACGGTTGCACCCTGGGCAGCCGCATTCTGGTGGGAATGGGCGCCATCGTGATGGATGGTGCAGTGGTTGAAGATGAGGTGATTATTGCTGCTGGCGCGGTAGTGACACCGGGCAAACGATTGGAGAGCGGTTACGTTTATGCCGGTAACCCTGCGAAAGCGCTGCGCCCGCTCAAGGAGAAAGAGCGGGCTTTCTTCCCCTATACCGCAGGCAATTACGTTAAGTTAAAAGATCAGTTCCTTATGGAAGCCGCCGAAGCACGCTAAGCGTTTGCCTTACCACTCTTTTTTCTAACCTAGCCATGTTGCGCGCACTGAAAGTCTGGTAATTTATCCAGTTTTCTAGGGTGCCGCGACATGGCTAATTTTCGCACGCATATAACGGTTGCAGCAGCGGGCGGCACGCTAATGGCTTACGTTGGCTGGCAGGCGCAGTGGTGGGTAGCTCCACAAGCCCTGCTGGTCATTGCCCTGGTGGCCTTTGGCGGTATTCTCCCTGACATTGATGCTGACCGTTCTCGCTCTATCCGGCTGATTTTTAATATTTTATCAGTGCCTTCGCTGGTGCTGGGTGTGCTGTTGCTGCAGCCGTGGTTAACACCTGGGCTACTGCTCGTGGCGTGTGGTGGGATTTACTTCAGTGTGCGCTACTTGGCAGCCGTGCTTTTTTCACGCCTGACAGTGCATCGAGGTATCTGGCATTCACTCATGGCGGCAGGGCTGTGTGCGTTGGCTACGGCTGCGCTAAGCTTTCACTTGCTTGCCCAGCCTGCCTGGCTGGCGTGGGGCCACGGGGCTGCAGTACTGTTTGGGTTTATTATTCACTTGAGTTTGGATGAACTGTTTAGCGTCGACCTCGAAGGGGCGCGCTTAAAGCGCTCTTTCGGTACTGCGCTAAAGCTTGGCGATAGCCGCCGTCCACTTTCCAACCTATTAATGTTGATCGCCATGCTTATCTTGGTGCCCTGGGTGCCGCCTTGGGGAGTGCTGGTTGAGCTATTTCATCAGGGTTCGCTGCTGTGGCGATAGTCGCCAGCGCTTAAACCGTGCTTTTTGAGCTTGTCATAAAACGTTTTGCGGGGGATTCCTAAATGGTGGCAAACATCCGTCACTCGTCCTTGGTGGCGCGCTAGCGACTGACTGATCAAGCTCTTTTCAAACAGCTCTACTTGGCGGGGTAGCGTTAGCTCTTGAGTGTCGGCAGCGACACCCTCCAGCAGGGCATCAAGACGGTAGTCAAACGCGGCTCCCAGCAGTACATAGCGCTCGGCTAGGTTACGCAGTTCACGCACATTTCCCGGCCAGTCGTGGGCCAGGAGGGTGGCAATGGCGTGGCTATCTAGAGTGGGCGCTTCAAGCCCGCTGCGATTCGCCGCCACCACGGCAAAGTGTTGGAACAGTAAGGGAATGTCTTCTCTTCGCTCGCGAAGTGCTGGCAGCGGTAGGGTGACTACGTTTAGCCGGTAGTAGAGATCTTCGCGAAAGCGCCCCTCTTCGGCGGCGACTTTGAGGTCGACTTTGGTGGCGGCAATCACACGGATATTGAGCGGAACAGCTTCGTTGGCGCCTAACCGTTCTACGCTACGCTCCTGAAGCACTCGCAGCAATTTCACCTGAAGTGCCAAGGGCATGGACTCAATCTCATCTAAAAAGACGGTGCCGCCGTTAGCGTGCTCAAATTTACCAATTCGCCGCTCTACCGCCCCTGTGAAGGCGCCTTTCTCATGGCCGAACAGCTCGGACTCGATGGTGTTTTCCGGCACCGCACCGCAGTTGATGGCCATAAACGGACTGTTACGCCGGGCGCTGCGCTCGTGAATCGCTCGGGCAACCAAGTCTTTGCCGGTGCCCGTTTCGCCAAACAGCAGCACGTCAGCTTCCACCTGGCTGATGCGCTGAATCATCGCGGCAAGCCTTGAGATCACTGGCGTTCGCCCAACCAAGCGCGGGCCCAGTGCGGCTTGTTGCACCTCTAGCTCGGCCTTCAAGCGCAGGTTCTCAAGGCTTAGCTGGCGCTTTTCGATGCCACGTCTCACCACATCCAGCAGCTGGTCGCCCGCGAAAGGCTTTTCTAGAAAGTCCCAGGCGCCTGCACGCATGGCTTCTACGGCAGTCGAAATGTCGCCGTGACCGGTAATCAGAATAATCGGCAGCGTGGCGTCGCGGCTATGTAGCTCATGCAGCAGCGCCATGCCGTCCATCCCAGGCATGCGAATATCACTCACAATGACACCAGGAAAGTCATTCGGCAGCGCGGCTAGGGCCTGTTCGGCCGATTCAAAGCAGTGGGGTGTATAGCCCGCAAGTTCTAACGTTTGGCTGGCGGTGATACGCAGATGCGGTTCGTCGTCGATCACCATGACCGGCAGCGTCGACGGCTCATGCATGGTATTGAGTCTCCTGTTTGATGCGGGAGCCAGACGGCTCTGGTGCCGATGAGCGTGGCAAGGTGATAGTGAAGCAGGCACCTCCTTCCGTTTGATTCATAGCCTGCAGCCTGCCCCCAAGGTCCTCCATAATACGTGAGGAAATGGAGAGTCCTAGCCCTAACCCGCTACCGGGGGCCTTGGTCGTGAAAAAGGGCTCAAAAATATGTCCAAGGTGATCGGCGGCGATGCCAGGGCCATTATCTGCAACGCTGATAACCACTTGATTGTGATCCACTTGGGCGCTGAGCGTTAGAACAGGCGCATCAATCTCCTTCATTGCCTGAACAGCGTTGCCGATCAAATTCACAAGCACCTGTTCAAGACGAACCAGGTCGCCTTCTACCCAGAGTGTCTCCTTGGGCCACTGTTGAACGATACGAATACCGTCATCGCGTAAGCGACTATGAAAGAGCCGTAGCGCGTACTCAATGCAGGCTTGCACGGAAATGGTCTCTTGGCGCTCACTGCTTTTACGTGAGAATTGGCGTAGCTGGGCGCTGATATCGGCCATGCGTTCAGTGAGCTCGACAATCTGCGCTAAATTGGCGTCGGCGCTCTCAATCCGCGATAGCTCAATAAAGCGCCGTGCGTTTTCAGCATAGGCACGAATCGCTGCTAAAGGTTGGTTGAGTTCGTGGTTAATCCCGGCGGCTAACTGCCCAAGCACAGCGAGCTTAGCGGCTTGAATAAGCTCATCTTGGGTTTGGCGTAAGTTGGCCTCTGCTCGCCGCCGTTCTTCAATTTCATCCGAGAGGCGTTGGTTGCTGGCGACTAAGTCGCGGGTACGACGCTCGACGCTGACTTCAAGCTCATCTCGCACGTGGGCTAACGTTTGGCGCTCCCGCTCGGCAAACGCTTCACGTTCCCGGCGTAGTCTCAGGCGTTGCCAGCCAATGCCCCCTGCTAGGGCGATGACGCCGTAGAGTCCTCCCGCCATGAAGGCAGCAATCCACTGGGCGTTCATGACCGGTGTCAGTGGCTTGAGAATATGCATTTGCCAGCCAAACTCAGGAATGGGGCGCGTGAGGCTTAAATAGCGCCCGCCGCTGAGAGGGCCATGGGCAAAGCTCACTAGGTAACTACCGGGCCCGTATGGGGTATTCAATTGAATCCCAGACGGCGTTAGCGGCTCCATGGCATAACGGCGGGTTTCGCGGAGCGCGTCGCGCTGCTCGTCGCTCAGCGGATAGAGAGCGTTCATGCGCAGTTCGGGGTGGCTGGCCATAAAGATGATGTTGTCGCTGTCGGTGACGAACAGCTCGGCGTCCTGCTCGGCCCAGCTCTCCTCGACGTCATCAAGCAGCACTTTGACGACGATCACGCCATCCGGCTTGGCATCGGGAGAGGTATCGTCCAGCCACACCGGAGAGGAAAAGTAGTAGCCGCGCTCTAACGACTGGATCCCAAGCCCAAAAAAGCGTCCCTGGCCACCCGCGATGGCATCGGAGTAGTAGCTGCGAAACGCGTAGTTCTGACCAATGAAAGTGTTGGGGCGATGCCAGTTGCTAGCCGCGATGGTGTCGGCATCGCGATCAAGCAGGTAAACGTCCGAGACGCCTGAAGTGAAACGAAAACGATCCAGCAGCAGGTTGAGTGGCATAGGGTCTTGGCTATCCGGAGAGGCAAGAAAGCGCTGAATACCCTCTCGGGTGGCGAGCATTTGCGGCAGGTAGTCGTAACGCAGCAGGTAGCCGTTCAAGTTGGCCGCGGAGAGGCGTAGCTCGTTCTCGGCATCATCCTGAAGATTCGAAAGTGCCTGTTCACGAGCGAACTGAGCCGCCTGCCACATAAACAGCAGTAGCCCAACGGGAATGGCGATAAGCCATAGCAGACGCCAGCGCCACTCGGTGCTGCTGACGTGACTACTCATGCGGGACTATTAGTGGCTTGGGCACGACGTAGAGCGCGCTGAGCGCGAGTTTCGGCTCTAGCCATCTCAAGCAGCCCTTCTTCTACATACACTAAGTGCTCGTGGGCGCGGGTTCGAGCATCTTCAGCGCGGCCCTCTAAAATGGCATCCAGCAAGGCACGATGCTGGTTCATTAGCTGGGTACGCGAGTCGGGTTTGGCGAACAGGTGGGCCAAGTTATCCACGATGCTCTGTTCCAGCAGATGAAAAATGCCGCGGATCGTGTGAAGCAGCAGAACGTTATGGGCAGCCTCCGCAATAGCTAGGTGAAAAGCCGCATCTAGCTTAGCCTCTTGAGCCGGGTCAGCCCCCACAAAGCCACCATCAAGCTCTTCAAAGCGCTGAATCAAGACAGCTTTATCTGCAGGTGTCGAGCGTAGCGCGGCATAGTAAGCAGAAATACCCTCCATGGCGTCGCGAAACTCAAGCAGATCGAGATGAAATTCATTGTGGCGCGACATCATCTCTAATAGCGGATCCGTGTAACCATTGTTAAGCGTTTCATTAACAAATGTGCCACCACCCTGGCGGCTGGTGAGCAAGCCGCGAGCCGCCAGCTTTTGAATTGCTTCTCGAAGTGAGGGCCGAGATACCCCAAAACGTTCAGCGAGTTCACGCTCGGGTGGCAAGCGCTGGCCCGGCTTCAGGCTGCCTTCCAGGATCATGGCTTCAAGGCGTTCAGTAATCACATCAGCTAAGCGCTGTTGGCGGAGCGGTGGGTAAGTCATTGGTGAGGGTCCACATAATTGGTAAGACCAATGGTAGGGGCTTCAATGATTTGTCTCAATAGTAAAACGCTAACAAATGGATGGCTAACGGTACTGTTTATGCGGTTTGAAACTAAAGTATATAGCTGAAAAGCGCTATAGAGCGTGATGCCGGTTTGACACAGCGGTAACCTCTCACTAATGTTGAATCTGATTTTTTGTAAATTGGTAAAACCAATTTTAATCTGAGGCGCTTAACACCAACGCTTCGATGACCGTTTGTAGATAGTACTTATAAATAGTGCATCTATTTATTGCATAGGGCCTGCCATGATCATTTCAGCACCGACGGACTACCGCCAAGCTGCCAAGCGCCGTATCCCTCCCTTTCTTTTTCATTATGCTGACGGTGGGTCATACGCAGAGCATACGCTGAACCGAAATGTTGAGGATCTCGCAGGTATCGCATTGCGGCAGCGTGTGCTGAAGGATATGTCGTCGCTATCACTCGAAACCGAGCTGTTTGGCGAAAAAATGGCGATGCCTCTTGCGCTGGCGCCGGTGGGCTTGACGGGGATGTATGCAAGGCGTGGTGAAGTGCAGGCAGCTCGGGCGGCCACCAAAAAAGGCATACCATTCACGCTCTCGACAGTATCGGTGTGCCCTATTGCGGAAGTAGCCGCGGCAGTTGACCGCCCCATCTGGTTTCAACTTTACGTGCTAAAAGATCGCGGCTTTATGAAGCATGTGCTGGAGCGTGCTAAGGCCGCAGGCGTGAAGACACTGGTTTTTACGGTTGATATGCCGGTTCCAGGAGCGCGTTATCGTGATGCGCATTCAGGCATGAGCGGTAAAAGCGGACCCATGAGGCGAATGCTGCAAGCCGCGCTGCATCCTTTATGGGCCTGGGACGTGGGGGTTCATGGTCGTCCACATGATCTAGGTAATGTGTCTGATTATCGTGGTAAGCCTACAGAGCTTGAGGACTATATAGCTTGGCTAGGTGACAACTTTGATCCCTCTATCTCTTGGAAAGATCTGGATTGGATTCGTGAGCAGTGGGATGGCCCGATGATCATTAAGGGGGTTCTCGACGCTGAAGATGCGCGTGATGCAGTGCGTTTCGGCGCAGACGGTATTGTGGTTTCGAACCATGGCGGTCGTCAGCTAGATGGTGTTCCCTCTACTGCGCGTGCCCTTCCTGCTATTGCGGATGCAGTTAAAGGCGATCTGACGATCCTGGCCGATTCCGGGGTGCGCAACGGGTTGGATGTAGTAAGGATGATTGCTATGGGGGCCGATACAGCATTGATTGGCCGTGCCTTCATTTATGCGCTGGCCACTGCTGGGGAGGCGGGTGTCGCCAATTTGCTAGAGCTTTTCGATAAAGAGATGCGGGTTGCGATGACGTTGACAGGCGCGCGAACGATAGCTGACCTTAGCTCCGAATCGTTAGTATCTGGCGCTATAAAAGAACTTGAGCACCCTGTTAGGTAGCCGGTAATCAGCTTGATAGAGCAACGTTGGCATTTTTTTAAAAAAGCTCTTGCCAACCCGGCTGCGAATCCGTAAAGTACGCATCCGCTGCCGGGGACGCCCAGCGTTACCAGCGGTGAAGGAGGTTGAAAAACCTCTGGTTTGTCAGGAGGTTAGAGCCGTCTTGTTGTTGTTTAGATCGCTCGCTTCACTCGCTGAAAACAGCGGTTGACAAACACCAGGAAATGCGTAGAATACGCCTTCCTCGCTGAGGCAACACGGGTCAGGTCATCGAGCCCGTCGCAGCGAACTTAAGAAAGTTGCTCTTTAACAATTTGATCAGGTAATTCATGTGGGCG
>NZ_JBSXNN010000091.1:0-29310 GCF_056857635.1 Vreelandella sp. L-15
GCAACGGCTGTTTGCTCAAGGCCGAAGTGTTTTCTACCCCCTCTGGAGAAGAGCGCCAGACGCCGAGGCACGAATACCAGACTTGTTCACCTCCTCAGGAGGACTATGCCGATGACACGCCGGAAAATGGGGAGACCCTAGCCAACGTCACCGGTTGACGGCGATGATCGACAAAGCTAACCTGAGTGATGCTGCGCTGTTCGGTGGCCCCGTCGACCAACATTTCCAGCGTGCCGTGATCGCACCACCACGTTACCGTCACCGTTAACCCATCGACGCTGCCTGCCGCGTGGTCGCAGGCAAAGTGCTCATCAAAGGCGGCCTGACCGTTACTCCCTTGACGCTCATAGTGTAGCGACGCTGTTGATTCGCCTGCGGTCAGCCATAGCCGCTGCTGATAGCCCTGCTGCAGCGACAGCGCCAGCCTTGTGCCTGCTTTAAGCACCAGCGTCAGCTGGCCGTAAACCGCCGCGCCCTCTGGCAAAGCAATGCAGTGCTCCCCTGCCGTTTGAAGCGAGCGAGGCGATAGGCGGCGAGGGGCGCTGAGCGCTTGAGCTGCTTCGCGAGCAAAGCGCTGTCGTAACCGCACCCCACGAGAAGTCGCACGCAGCGTCAGCTCTCGCGGCAGGCTCATGGTGCCCCGCCAGCCCGTTTCGGGGGCATGATTGGCGTACTGCCAGTTGTTCAACCACGCCAGCGCAAGCTGCCGCCCGGGGGTATTCGACCAGCTCTGCACCGCGTAGAAATCCCGCCCTTCGTCCATCATCAGCACGGCGTCAGAAGCGTTGTCATTGGTGAAACGCTGGCCGTCAAACTCGCCGATAAAGTACTGGGTAAACGAGCCAAACGGGTTATCCGGCGTGGCGCCAATCCCCACCACCAGCACCCAGCGCGTGGCGGGCTCATCCGGCCCAGCGCCGTCAACCGGCAGCTCAAACAGATCCGGACACTCCCAGGGGTGCTGGGTATGCGCGCCCTCGCCTTCGCCAAAGGCGCTGGCAAACTGCCACTCCAGCAGGTTGTGGGAGGTATAGAAGTGAATCTCCTGCCCACAGGCCAGCGCCATTACCCAGCGCTGGCTAGGGCCATGCCAAACCACTTTAGGGTCGCGGAAATCTTTAAACCCAGGCGGCGGCAGAACCGGATTCCCCTCGTAACGCTGCCAGGTACGGCCCCTGTCGCGGCTATACGCCAAGCACTGGGACTGCTGGTAATCCTCCGGGTCATCAGAGAGCACCCGGTGGCAGGTGTAAAACGCCAGGAGCCCCGGCTGGCCCTCGAACAGCCCCGTCATATCGTGCTCATCGACCACGGCACTACCCGAAAAGCTGGCACCCTCTTCATTGGGTGCCAGCGCAATGGGTAAATGCTGCCAGTGGCACAGATCACGACTGACCGCATGCCCCCAGTGCATTGGCCCCCAGACGGTACTGAACGGGTGGTACTGATAAAACAGATGGTACTCGCCCTCGAAAAACACCAGCCCGTTGGGGTCGTTCATCCACCCCATCGGGGGAGTAAAATGCAGCGCAGGGCGCTGAGGCTCAAAATCCGCTAACGTCATGCTTAAAACCTTAACTTAATCGTTTAAGTTAGCGTATCACGACTGCTTGCTTTTAAGCCTTCATCCAATAGCCGCACAGGCGACTATTGGCTGACTTGTTAAAATGTCAGACATTTAATAGACTTTTTTCAAACTATTCCAAAGAGAGTTACCTATGTCGCTGAATGCTTTACCGCCTCACTCCGGCGGTGCCATCAATTTAGCGCGCCTGCTAGCCAGAGCGCTGCTGGCGGGAACATGGCAACCAGGCGAGCTGTTCCCCAAAGAGATGGACATCAGCAACCACTTTGGCGTCAGCCGTAATCAAGTCCGCAACGCCCTAGCCAGTTTGACGGCTGCCGGGCTTATAGAGCGTACGGCAGGCAGAGGAACGCAAATTCGACAAATGAGCGATTGGCACTTGCTCGACCCGCTGATGAGCGAATGGATGACCGGGCTAACCAACCTAGATCCCGAGCTGATCCGCGCCATTTACGCATTTCGTTTTTCGGCGGAACCGGTCGTGGCCAGTTTGGCGGCACTAGCCGCCAGTGAAGACGACCTCGATCGTTTGCGAGCCGCTTTTGAAGGCATGAAGCGAACGGCAACGGACCCGGCGGACCGCCATCAGCACGCGGAATACGACGTGATGTTCCACGATGCCACCTACAGCGCTAGCCACAACCTTGTATGGCGGCAAATGGGGCACCTGTTACGCCCCTCAATCATGGCGTTGGTGCACGGCTCCCAACACCAAACCAGCACGCTTGATGACAGCTTAGCGAGGCACCAGGCCGTTTTAGACGGCATCGTCCATCGCGACCCGGAAGCCGCGGCGGCGGCGGCCAAAGAAGTCCTACGCCGTACGGCAATCGATTTAGGCATCGTCAACGAACCTTCCTTCACTCATTAATCACTTATCTGCTAGCAAAGGTAGAAGATCGATGAAAATTACCCGTTTAAAAACCTGGCAAGTGCCGCCCCGCTGGCTTTTCCTTAAAATCGAAACCGATGAAGGGTGCTACGGCTGGGGCGAGCCAGTCATTGAAGGGCGTGCCGCCACGGTAGAAGCCGCCGTGCACGAGCTAGCCGACTACTTGATTGGTCAAGACCCTCACCGGATCGAGCACCTATGGAACACCATGTATCGCGCGGGGTTCTACCGCGGCGGCCCAATTCTAATGAGCGCCATTGCAGGGATCGACCAAGCGCTATGGGATTTAAAAGGTCGCGATCTGGGCGTGCCCGTCCATCAACTCTTGGGCGGTGCCGTGCGCGATAAGATGCGGATGTACGCCTGGACCGGGGGCGACCGCCCAAGCGATGTGGGCGCGGGTGCTAAAGCCCTGGTGGAGAAAGGGTTCACCGCTTTCAAAATGAACGGCACGCCCGAGCTACAAATCGTCGACTCCCACCGCAAAGTCGATGAAGCGGTCGCCCGAGTCGCAGAAGCGCGGGACGCGGTAGGGCCTGACGTGGGAATCGGCATCGACTTTCATGGCCGCGTACATCGGCCAATGGCGAAAGCGCTACTACGCGAACTGGAGCCGTTTCACCCCATGTTTGTTGAAGAGCCCGTGGCTCCCGAACACCTACCCTGCTTAAAAGATATCGCCGGAGGCCTTGGCTACCCGCTAGCCACTGGCGAGCGCTTGCACACCCGCTTCCAGTTCCGCGACCTGCTGGCAGACGGCATGATCGATATCGTGCAGCCGGACATTTCCCACTGCGGCGGCATTAGCGAAGGGCTAAAAATTGCGGCGCTCGCCTCTTCCTACGACGTTGCCCTAGCGCCCCACTGCCCGCTGGGCCCTCTTACCCTAGCCGCCTCTCTGCAGTTGGATGCGGTGAGCCATAACGCCTTTATCCAGGAACAAAGCATGGGGATCCACTACAACCAGGGCAACGATGTGCTGGACTACCTCGTGGACAAAACGGCGTTAGCCATTGAAGACGGCTTTTGTGCCATTCCACAAGGCCCCGGGTTAGGCGTGGAAATCGATGAAGCCTTTGTCGAAGAGCGGGCCAAAACCGGGCACCGCTGGCGCAACCCCGTGTGGACCCATGAAGACGGCTCAATCGCCGAGTGGTAACCCTTCGCTAGCAAATGGAGAGCAGCATGAGCGACCCGTTGAACACTATGTTATTTAGAGACTTAGCTGGCAAAAGCGTGTTTATTACCGGCGGCGGTAGCGGTATCGGTGCCGCACTGACCGAGGGCTTTCTAGCCCAAGGGGCAAAGGTAGCGTTTGTGGGGCTGACGGACGCCAGTGAATTTTGCACTGCCATGGAAGCGACCTACGGCGTTCGCCCGCTATTCATCAAGTGCGACATTCGTAATGTCGAGGCGCTTAACAGTGCCATCGAGCAAGCCCGCCAAGCGCATGGCCCCATCAGCGTCTTGGTCAACAATGCCGCGCGGGACACCCGTCACCGGCTTGATGAGTGGAGCGTGGCGCAGTGGGACGAATCCATTGCTACCAATCTGCGCCCGCACTTTTTCACCGCCCAGGCGGTGGCGCCGGATATGCGCGCGTTAGGCGGCGGTGCCATTATCAACCTCTCATCTAACAGCTATTTGCTCGGGTTGAGCGGCTACCCCACCTACGTGACTGCCAAAGCGGGCATCATGGGGCTCACCAAAGCGCTTGCCCGGGAGCTTGGCCCCGACAGCATCCGGGTTAACTGCCTGATTCCAGGCTGGGTGATGACCGAGCGCCAGAAAGAACTCTGGGTAAACGATGCCGACCTTCAAGAGTGCCTGGATCAACAGTGTTTGAAAGAGGCGATTCCCGTCGATGACATGATCGGGCCTTGCCTGTTTTTGGCCTCTAACGCATCGCGCATGATGACCGGGCAAGAACTCATCGTGGACGGAGGGCGCTTATGAGCAGCGCCCTCGATCAACGCCTAGCCTGGGTTGCCGCAGATTGGGGGTCCAGCAATCTTCGCGTCTGGGGGCTGGACCAGCACGATCAAGTCATTGCCCAGGCCAGTAGCGATAAGGGAATGCTCGCGTTAGCCCCAGCGCAGTATGAAGCTGAGTTACTGCGCCTGATCACCGACTGGCTGCCCGCGAACCGCCAGGTGGATGTAATGGTGTGCGGTATGGCGGGGGCACGCCAAGGCTGGCTGGAAGCCGCCTACCTACCAGTGCCCACGCCCCTTCATCAGTTGGGCATGGGAGCGGTGACGCCTCAACTGGCTAGCCAGCAGCTGCGTGTTTATTTACTCCCCGGCTTGAGCCAAACCCGCGCCAACGCTACCCATTTCGATGTCATGCGCGGCGAAGAGACCCAACTGGCGGGCTTGCTGGCTGATCACCCCCGCTTTTCAGGCCTCGCCTGCCTGCCGGGCACCCACTCCAAATGGGCACACCTGGAAGCGGGAACGGTTAGCGGTTTCAGTACCTACCTAACAGGGGAGTTTTACCAGTTGCTGGCGCGTCAATCGGTGTTACGGCACTCCATCGGCAGCGACGACCTGGATGATGAGATGGGCCGTGACGCCTTCGTGGCAGCGGTGCGTGAGAGCTATGAGGAACCAGACGCCTTTAGCAGCCGCCTGTTTGGCCTACGCGCACAGGACTTGCTGGACACCGAACTACCCAGCGATGCCCCACGACACAATCTCCTAGCGGCAAGGCTTTCGGGCTTGGTGATTGGATTAGAACTATCCGGTGCATCCCGCCAGTATGCGTCAGATGCCCCCATTACGCTGATTGGCAATCACGCCCTTTGCCAGCGCTACACGTTGGCATTAGACACCATCGGCCGCCCTGCTCAGCATCTGGACGGCAGCACCGCCGTACTGGCAGGCCTAAGCCTTGCCCACCATGCGCTCAAGGAAACGGCTTAACGCTGCCCTTGCTGGCCGAACCGATATATGGAGAAATCGCCTATGTCACTGCCCTTAATCGGTATTCTGCGTGGGGTCACCCCCACCGACGTTGTTGAGATTGCAGACGCGGTGCTTGCCGCCGGTATTACTCAGATTGAAGTGCCGCTGAACTCCCCCGAACCGTTAGACAGCATCCGTTTACTGGTTGATGCCTTTGGCGAACGCGCCGTAATTGGTGCCGGGACGGTCTTAACCACCGCTCAAGTGCGGGATGTTCACGCCGCTGGGGGCCGTTTGATCGTATCGCCCAACTGCCGCCCGGCTGTCATCGAAGAAACCCATCGGCTTGGCATGGCCAGCTGGCCGGGCATCGTCACCCCCTCTGAAGCGTTCGATGCATTGGACGCCGGCGCTACCGGGTTAAAACTATTTCCAGCGGTCCAGGTGGGTCTAGAAGGCATGAAAGCAGTCCGCGCGGTACTGCCCAAAGGGACGCTGCTATATGCCGTGGGCGGCGTAGGGGTGGATAACTTTGCCGAGTGGCGCACTGCTGGCGTGGACGGTGCGGGCCTTGGCAGCGCGCTGTATAAACCCGGCCAAAGCGCCGCTCAAGTAGGACAACAGGCACAGGCGCTGGTCGACGCTTGGCAGGCAGCGAGGCAATGATGAGTCCAAACGAGCATACCCCAACCTGGCAAGCGGAGCTGGCTCTTGATTGCCGTTGCACACTAGGCGAAGGCCCACAGTGGGACGCAGCGAACGAGCGGCTCTATTGGTGCGACATTCTTGAGCAGCAGCTGCACTGGCTAGCCCCTGCCAGCGGGAAGAGCGGCCAGTATGCGCTCGATCACAAAATCTCGTTGGCTACTCCGCTCCATACCGGCGGGCTGCTGCTAGTGGGCGAAGACCGCTTGAGCCACTTCGACCCGCACGGTGGAACGGTCACGCGATGGGGAGATTTCGAGACCGACAATCCGATTACTCGCAGCAATGACGCCCGCGTGGATCGCCACGGCAGTCTGTGGCTTTCCAGCATGGGTAAGGCTGCCGAACCGGGGGCCGGGGCACTGTATCGCTTGCATCGCGGCGAACTGACACGCTTACGCACCGGGCTAACCATCCCCAATGCCCTCTGCTTCTCGGCAGACGGCCACTTTGCATGGTTTACCGATACGGCCACAAGCGTCGTGATGCGCTGGAGGCTAGACAGTGAAGGCTGGCCCCAGGGCAACCCAGAGCCTTGGGCAGACTTCTCCTCTACCTTGGGCAATCCCGATGGCGCAGTCGTCGATAGCGAAGGCTGCCTATGGCTAGCGCTGTGGGGAGCTGGACAGGTCGTGCGCTTGAACCCTGATGGCGACATCGTTGGTCGCGTTGAGCTGCCTGTGAGTCAACCCTCGTGCCCGGCCTTTGCTGGCCCGGGACTGACGACGCTCTATATCACCACCGCGCAAGAAGGATTTAGCGCTGAGCAGTTGGCCAAAGAGCCCACCGCTGGCTCGCTTTACATGGTAGACACCGGTATTGCGGGGCTTGCAGAGTTGCCCCTACGTCTGACTTGACAAGCCAACAGCCTAAAACAGAAGGCCCCGCTAACCTAAGCGGGGCCTGTTCGCTTTAGCGTTCAGCGTTGCCAATGTTAGTTTTTAACCGGCAAAGCTGATGTACATCACAATGACCAGCACCACCAACACAATCCCGGCAGGCACGGCGCCTTTCCAAGGCGTTAGATCCACATCGCCGCTATGCTCCTGAATCCAGTCGGTCTCGCGGGGGCGCAGTTTGCCGATGATCAGCATCACAGCCACCAGCAGCACAAACACCAGCGCCACAAAGTGGAACTCATGCATTACCTGCGGCAGCAGCGTGAACGGCGGCACGAAATAGCCTGCCGCAATCAGCAAGCAGCCACCGACCAACGCTATCTTGGCCGCCATGGGCGGTACTCGCTTGGTTAACAGCCCCACCAGCACAACTGCCAGAATGGGGATGAAGTAGATTGCGTTCATCTTCTGCAGATAGCCGAACAGGCTCTCCTGGCCCGCCAGCAGCGGCGCGATAATCATGGTAATGACGGCCATGATCCAGCCAAACACCTTACCGGACTTCACCACCTGCGCTTCACTCGCGTCTTTATTTAATACGCCCTTATAAATCCCCAGACTGAAAATCGTCGTGGTACTGTTCAGTGCCGAGTTAAACGACGACAGAATGGCACCCACCATTACGGCGGCAAAGAAGCCGGTCAGGTAAGGAGGCAATACGTTAAATACCAGATGACCATACGCTTCGTCAGCACGTACGCCCTGATCGGCATACAAGTGATAAGCGATGATACCCGGCAGCACTAGATACAGCGGCCCCAGCAATTTAAAGAGACCGGTCAGCAGTACGCCTTTCTGCCCTTCGGCTAGGTTCTTGGCGGCAAAGGTTCGCTGGATGATCTGCTGGTTGGTGCTCCAGTAGAAGAGGTTGATCAGGAAGACGCCGGTAAACAGGGTGAAGAACGGCACCTGCTGTTCAGGGCCACCAATCGAATTCAGCTTATCTGGGTCACTCTCTTTGAGAATATTCCAACCTTCCATCACGCCGCTGCCATCACTGACCGCCTGCAGGCCGAAATAGACGATGACGAAACCGCCAATCAATAGCCCCACGCCATTCAGCGTGTCGGATACGGCGACCGTGCGCAGCCCGCCAAACAGGGCATAGATGGCCCCAATAATGCCAACAATCCATACCGTCAGCCAAAGCAGCGTGTTGGTCGACTCGATGCCTGTTAGCCCTTGAAGGTCGAGCATTCCCTGCAGGCCGATGGCGCCTGAATAGAGAATGATGGGTAGCAGAATCACTGCGTACGCAATTAGAAAAATGATATTGGTGATTAGCTGCGTCGTTTTATCGAACCGAATTTCGAGTAGCTGAGGCAGCGTCGCAATACCACTTTTCAAAAAGCGCGGCAGGAAAAATAACGCCAGGGCGACCAGAGCAATCACCGCCACGACTTCCCAGGCCATGACGCTTAACCCATCGGCAAACGCCGCACCGTTAAGCCCCACCATCTGCTCCGTAGAGAGGTTGGTCATTAACAGTGAACCCGCGATGAGCGGAAAGGTGAGCGTCCGCCCTGCTAGGAAATAGCCGCTAGTGCTGGAGTGATCGTCGCGCCGAGTGATGCGCCACGTAATGAAGGCGACAAGCCCTGTGAAAAACAGGAACGACGCCAGGGTCAACATATGCATGCTCGCTTTCCTCTTTGTAGAAAGAACGCGTCATTTTCGAGACGCGCGCGAAATGTCTGACATATCGAAACCTCATCTTAGTTGACGCGAATATATCGACGTTATTCGTCTTTAGTTGTACTAAAGGAACACAAAAAAGCCCGAGCATGGCGACATGCTCGGGCAAACGCCTTGCTCACACGACCCGACATCAGTGAGGCAAGTGACGAGAGTGCTCGGTACTGTGTTTTACATAAGTGGTGGAACCGTTTAGTGGTGGAAACGCTCCGCTGCTTGGCGGGCCAGTTCGCGAATGCCGTCCCAATCTTCGGCATCGACCATGGCTTTCGGCGTCAGCCAAGAGCCGCCGACACACATCACGTTGGGTAGTGACAGGTAAGATTCAGCGTTATCAACGGTAATACCGCCCGTGGGGCAGAAACGCGCTTCAGGAATTGGCGCGCCGAACGCTTTGATCGCCTTGGCACCGCCGCTGGACTCTGCCGGGAAGAACTTGAAGCGGCGGTAGCCGTACTGCCAGCCGGTCATCAGCTCAGAAATGGTAGAAACGCCCGGCAGCATCGGCACCGGGCTCTCTACGCCGTAGCGGTAAAGCGCGTCGGTGGCACCTGGCGTAACGACGAAATCAGCGCCGACTTGCTCGGCTTGGCGATATTGCGCGGGCGTCAGCACGGTGCCGACCCCAATGCTGGCACCCGGTAGCGCCTCTTTCATGCGCTTGATGGCTTCCAGGGCGCAGTCGGTACGCAGGGTAATTTCCAGCACGGTCAGGCCGCCTTCGACCAGAGCTCGGCCCAGCGGCACGGCGTCTTCCAGGCGCTCGATGGTGATCACCGGGATCACTTCGGCTTTTAGGCAAATGCTGTCTAGCTCGGCGGTGCGCGTTGAGGGAAGCTGTTTATCGATGGTCATCAGTGAGTCTCCAAGCAAATTGTTATTGGCGAAGGCGGTTTATTAGGGCGCCCAGTAGATCGCCAGCGGGCAAGATAGAAACGCGCGAATCGGCAGCGTGCGAACATCGTCACCACCCATGGCGTTGGCCAATACGGCACGCTTATCGTCGCCGGTGATATGTAGAATGTGGCGCTTCGCCTGATGCAGGCGGTCCGCCGAGAAGGTAATACGCGGCTGCGGCTGGCTGGGGGTGCGCACGGCCACTAGCGGCTCATCGGTAGAAAGCGCTAGGCCCAGCTCTTGGCTATCGGGGAACAGCGAAGCCGTGTGGCCATCGCCGCCCATGCCTAAAATGACGACGCTCGCGGGCCAGGCAAGTCCTGCCGTTGCTTCTGCCACCGCTGGCACGCCCTCTTCCGGGGTGCCAGCGTCCGAGGTGAGCGGCACGAAGTTAGCCGCCGCCGCCGGGCCCTGCAGCAGGTTCTCGCGCACCAGCTTGGCGTTGCTGTCGCTGCTTTGCTCATCTACCCAGCGCTCGTCGGCCAGGGTGATATCTACCCGCGCCCACTCCAGCGGCTTTTGTGCCAGCGCCTTGAAAAACGGCACGGGCGTTGAGCCACCGGAGACCACCAGCAGCGCACGTGATTGGTTGACAAGGTCATCGGCTAGCGCCTGATAGACGGCTTCCGCTAGCTGCTCGGCTAGCGCTTGACGTGCTTCGCTCATGTTAATAATCCTCGTACCAGCTGCGGCCATCCTGGGTAATCATGGCAATAGAGGCGACCGGCCCCCAAGAGCCTGCCGGGTAGCGGCGCGGCGGGGTTTCGCGTGCTTTCCAGCCGCTGATGAGCTGGTCGCACCAGCGCCACGCGTGCTCCACTTCATCCCGGCGCACAAACAAGTACTGCTGGCCTTTCATGACTTCTAGCAGCAGACGCTCGTAGGCATCCGGGATACGCGATTTCGGGAAGGCGCTGTTGAAATCCAGGTGCAGCGGGCCAGGGCGCAGGCGCATGCCTTTATCCAGGCCGCTATCCTTGGTGAGCACCTGAAGGGCAATGCCCTCTTCCGGCTGCAGGCGGATAATCAGCTTGTTGGAGGCGATGCCGCGCTGGTCCGGATCAAAGATGTAGTGCGGTTGCTGACGGAAATGAATGACGATTTGCGACAGTTTCTCCGGCATCCGTTTACCGGTGCGCAGATAGAACGGCACGCCAGCCCAGCGCCAGTTGGACACTTCGGTCTTCATGGCCACGAAGGTTTCGGTCTGGCTCTGGGTGTTGGCACCCTCTTCTTCCAGGTAGCCCGGCACAGCCTGGCCATCGCTGGTACCGGCAATGTACTGGCCACGCACCACGTCGCGGCCCAACGCTTCGCCGGTAAACGGCTTCAGCGCCTTGAGCACTTTTACCTTCTCGTCACGGATGGCATCGGCATCCAGGTTGGAAGGCGGGTCCATGGCAATCAGGCAGAGCAGTTGCAGCAGGTGATTCTGCACCATATCGCGCAGCTGGCCCGCATCATCAAAGTAGCCCCAGCGGCCTTCAATACCCACTTTTTCGGCGACGGTAATCTCGACGTGGGAGATATGGTTCTGGTTCCACTGGGTGCCGAACAGCGGATTGGCAAAGCGCAGGGCGATCAGGTTTTGAACCGTCTCTTTACCCAGGTAGTGGTCAATGCGATAAATGCGTGATTCAGGGAACACGGCACCGATGGCGTCATTGATCTCTTCTGAAGAGGCCAAGTCATAACCAATCGGCTTTTCCACTACCACGCGGGTATCGTCATCCAGGCTGTTGCTGGCCTGGAGATTGCGGCAAATGTCGCCATAAATACGCGCGGCGACGGAGAGGTAGACCACCATTGGGCGCTTGCTGCCTTCGCGCCACTGGCGAATGGCGTCGTAGCCCTCTGCGGTGGCAAAGTCGAGCTTGAGATACTCTAAGCGGTTCAGGAAGCGTTCAAGGCTTGCCTTGTCCTGCTCCTCTTTTTTCAGGCGCTTCTGCAGCGCGCCCTTGACCAGCTGACGGAACGCGGCAGTGTCGTGCTCCTGACGCGCCAGCCCCATGATCCGCGTGCTTTCGGGCATTAAGCCTTCGCGGTCAAGATGATACAGCGCAGGAAACAGCTTGCGCATGGCAAGGTCGCCTAGCGCCCCAAAAAGCGCTAAATCAATAGCGTGATTCGGATCGCCCAGCGGGGCATGTGACTGGCTCATCTCAACTCCTGTTTATAATTAGGCCGTCTAATGTAGTTAGATTACCTAAAATCTATCTTATATGAGGCATTATACGCAATAATTCGTGTAATTTTACTACAAAATATTATCGCCTGCTGCCCTTTCCGGTGGGTTTTACAACGACGATGTCGCGCCCTGACCGCCTACGCTTCTACCTTTACTCTACGCCCCTTGGATACGCCACCCCTCCTCCCCCCAAGGAGGAGGTGGCCTTGCGCTGAATTAGAGACGCTGGCAGTGAACAAAGCACGTCCAACAACGAACGTGCCCGACAACAACAACGTCACAACGAGGTATGCACATCATGGCAATGGTTCGTCCATTTTTCACGCCGCTGCTCGCCGCTACGCTAGCAGCCACCGCCACACTCCCCGCCTTCGCCTTTGAGGATGACCGTTTAACCATCTGGATGGGCGACAATAAAGGCCAGGAAGGCATCCGCGCGGTCGCCGACCAGTTCTTAGAAGAGACCGGCATCGAAGTGGAAGTTGTGTTTCCGGACAACCTGACCGACCGCTTCCAGCAGGCGGCAGGCAGCGGCCAAGGGCCGGATATCGTGATTTGGGCCCACGACCGCATGGGTGAATGGGCACAGAGCGGCCTACTCAAACCGATTGCACCCAGCGACAGCTTCCGTGAAGCGTTCTACGACTTCACCTGGGAAGCCTCGCTGTGGAACGGCGATACCTATGCCTACCCGATTTCCGTGGAATCCCTTGGGCTGATTTACAACAAAGCGCTGGTGGAAACACCCCCCGAGAGCTTTGCCGAACTGATGGAGCTGGACGCCACGCTGGCTCAAGAAGGCAAGAAAGTCATCCTGTTCGATTACAGCGAACCCTACTACGGCTGGACGCTGCTAGCCGCCAACGGCGGCTACCCGTTCAAGCAAACCGATAGCGGCTATGATGTCAGCGACATTGGGGTCAACAATGCCGGTGCCCTACAGGGGGCCGAGCTGCTGGTGGAGCTGATCGAGAGCGGCGTGGTGCCCCGGGGCACCGACTACAACCTGATGGATACCCGCTTCAACCGGGGCGAAGTCGCCACCATGATCAGCGGCCCCTGGGCGTGGCCCAACCTGGAGCGCAGCGGCATCGATTATGGCGTGGCGCTGCTGCCCCGGGTAGGCGACGAGCGCGCCCGACCGATGTTTGGCGTGACGGCCGCGATGATCAACTCCGCCACGCCCAACGACTTCCTGGCGGTGGAGTTTTTAGAGAACTACCTGCTCAGCGAAGAGGGTATGCGCACCTTCAACAGCGATGGTTCGCTGGGTGCGGTTGCCCATATCAACTATCAGGCGGAGCTGGCGGATAACCCCAACATTGCCGCTACGCTGGAAAACGCCGAAGTGGGCATGCCGATGCCCAACATTCCTGAAATGGGTGCGTTCTGGGCCGCCATGGAGCCAGCGCTGCAAAAGTACCAGCGTCCGGCCACCAAGTTCGTCGCCGGCTTTATTGGCTCGCCCACCATGAACTTTATGCCCGCCGAGCTACTGAGCGGCACCGCCGACGGCTGCCGAGTGAAAGCGGCGGGAGTGGGAGAAGTATCATTGCCCCAAGCGGGCGACGCTTACTCGAAAGGCACCTCGCTCACACTTGGCGTGCGCCCCGAGCACCTTCGCCTGGAAGCGCCTCAGGGCGATAACTGCTTTGATATCGTCAACGTTGAGTACCTGGGTAACGAAGTCTACGTGTATCTGGAGCCGAAAGAGGGCTCTACCTTGCTGATCCATCGCAGCGAAGCGCCCAGCCAGTGGCAAGAGGGCCAGCAGGTATCGCTGGTACCGGATACCGAGCATGTACATCTGTTCGACGAAAGCGGGGCCGCGTTAATCCTCTCTGCTACACGCACAGCAGCTTAAATACTGCTAGAAAGCCCCATCACGGCCTTGGCTGGGTGAAACGTCTTCCCAAAGAGTGTAGTCGTCACACCATCAAGGCCGTTATTCTTGTGCACTACAAGTTAATAATTAGCCTGCGCTGTATATGTGTCAGGCACGCACCCTCTCCGCTAACGTTCTTCACCTGTTTAGGAAGCACCGTGACCGCCCCTCGCCGAATGACCCTAAAGGATCTTGCGCTCGAACTCGGCGTCTCAACCGCGACGATTTCCAACGCCTTTAACCGACCCGACCAGCTCTCCCCGCTACTGCGCGACCGCATTCTTAAGGAAGCTAAGCGGCTGGGGTATAGTGGACCCGACGCCAAAGCACGCAGCCTGCGCACCGGACGCTCCAGCATCGTGGCGGTGATTCTGGCCGAAAGCCTGACTTACAGCCTGAACGATGCCGTGGCCAGTGAGTTTCTCTCTGGCGTGGCTGAAGTGCTGGATGCCCACGGCCATACCATGCTGTTATTACCGGGCCGAGGCCATGCTTCCCAGCCACCCGGCTCGGCTAATATCGCCGATGGATTTATCGTTTACGGGCTGATGCCCAACAATAAACTGCTGAACGAACTGTCCTCTCAACGCCCTTTGGTGTCGGTAGACTTCGATATCGACGGCAGCCCTACCGTGCACATCGATGATCGTGATGCCAGCTACGCGATGGCAACCCATGCGCTTAAGCAGCGCCCTCTTCGGCCTGCCATTATCAACCTGCGTTTAACTAAAGAGCACTGCAATGGCCGGGTGACCAAAGAGCACACGATGCTGCCCGACAGCAGCACGATCAGCCGAGCACGCCTGGCCGGTTTTCATGCCGCGCTCACCGAACATGGCTTTGATACCGAACAGGTTCCGCTGTGGAATATTGAAGAGAACGTATTTGACGTGTGCTCGCCGGTGATTACCGAGATCATCGATCTGCCCGCTGAGCAGCGTCCAGATCTACTACTATGCATGTCAGACCGAATTGCACTCACTGCGCTAACGCTAGCAGAGCAGCGAGGCATTCACGTCCCAGGGGAGTTACGAATTACCGGCTTTGACGGCATTGCCGAAGGGCAATATCGTGCCCCACGCTTAACCACCGTACGCCAGGACAGCGCAGGTAAAGGACGCGTGGCGGCCAAAATGATTTTAGGCCGAATACCAAAAACCCAGCAGCTGCTCAAAACCGAGCTGCTGCTGGGCGATACCTGCCCTTAAAGATCAAACAGGCGTTATTTGGCGGTTTTCTGCATCGCGATGGCGGTATCCAACATACGGTTGGAGAAGCCCCACTCGTTGTCGTACCACGCCATGATCTTCACCAGACGACCATTAACGCGAGTATGGTTAGCGTCAAAGGTAGACGAGTGCGCATCGTGATTGAAGTCGATAGACACCAGCGGCTGGGCGTTGACGGCCAAGACCGGGGAGTTTGCGGCGGCTTTCTCGACAATCGCGTTGATCTCTTCTTTGGTGGTATCACGACCCGCAGTAAAGGTTAGATCCACCAGAGAAACGTTGATCACCGGCACGCGCACGGCCAGGCCATCGAACTTACCCGCTAGCTCCGGCAGTACCAAACCCACGGCTGCCGCCGCGCCGGTTTTGGTCGGAATCATGGAGTGGGTGGCACTACGCGCACGGTAGGGGTCGGAGTGATACACATCCGACAGGTTCTGGTCGTTGGTGTAAGCGTGAACGGTAGTCATCAGGCCGTTTTCGATACCGACTGCATCGTTCAGCGCTTTAGCGACCGGAGCCAAGCAGTTGGTGGTGCAGGAAGCATTTGATACCACGGTGTGCTCGGCGGTCAAAATGTCGTCATTCACACCGTAAACGATAGTGGCATCCGCATCCGGGCTAGGCGCAGAAATCAGTACGCGCTTTGCGCCTGCAGCAATATGCTTGGCCGCCGCTTCGCGCTTGGTAAACAGACCGGTACACTCCATGACGAGGTCAATATTCATAGAGGCCCAGGGCAGGTTGGCCGGATCGCGCTCAGAAGAGATCACAATACGATCCCCATCCACGCTGATGCTCTCTGCATCGTGCTCGACCGCAAATGGGAAATGGCCGTGAACGGTATCGTGGCGCAGCAGATGGGAGTTTAGGGAAGGGTCGCCCAGATCGTTAATCGCAACCACCTGAACGCGATCACGGTAGCCATTTTCGTACAGCGCACGCAGTACGTTACGGCCAATCCGTCCAAATCCGTTAATGGCAACTCTTATTGTCATGGTAGCACCTCAATCAAGCAGTGGTCGTAGATGGCGTATCCAGTAAAAAAATTACTAAAAATACGTATTTAGTCACCTATAGGCCGATTAAAACCTGCCATAACCGCCCCTAAAGGCTAATAACTATCCAATATGTAGTAAAATTACTATATAAAGGCTATCGTAGTCCAATACTTAATCAACGATTCATCAGCCCTTTTTATAGTCTATGTTCAGCCCACGCTGCTCATTAGGAGTACCACTATGACACGCGCAACGTCCCCAACCCCCCTTCGTCGTACCAAAATCGTCGCCACGCTTGGCCCAGCCAGTGACCGCCCCGGGGTGTTGGAAGCCATGCTAAAAGCGGGCGTTGACGTGGTGCGGCTGAATTTCTCCCACGGCTCTGCTGATGATCATCGCCGCCGCCTCACCGAAGTACGCGAGATTGCTCAGCGCTTAGGCCGCAGCGTAGCGGCACTGGGCGACTTGCAAGGCCCTAAAATTCGCATTTCCCGCTTCAAAGAAGGCGCTATCCACTTAGACATCGGCCAAGTGTTTGTGCTCGATATGGCTATGGATGCCAATAGCGGCACCGCCGAACGCGTCGGCTGCGACTACAAAGCGCTCATCGATGACGTCGCCCCCGGCGACCGTCTGCTGCTGGACGATGGTCGCGTCGTGCTGGACGTCACGTCTATCGTTGGGCAAGAAGTTCACACCCGAGTTCACGTGGGTGGCAAACTGTCCAACAATAAAGGCATCAACAAGCAAGGCGGCGGCCTTTCCGCCCCAGCGCTGACCGATAAGGATAAAGAAGACCTGAAAACCGCCATCGAGATTGGTGTGGATTACCTCGCCGTTTCGTTCCCACGCAGCGCCGCCGACATGCAGGAAGCGCGTGCTCTACTGGGCGACGAGGGCAAAGAGATCGGGCTGGTGGCGAAATTGGAGCGTGCCGAGGCCGTTGCCAACGACGAAACTCTAGACGCCATCATCGAAGCGTCAGAAGCAGTCATGGTCGCTCGCGGCGACCTGGGCGTAGAGATTGGCGATGAGGCGCTGATCGGCACGCAAAAGCGCATTATCAAGCATGCTCGCTCACTAAATCGTGCGGTGATTACGGCTACGCAGATGATGGAGTCGATGATCGAATCGCCGCTCCCTACCCGTGCGGAAGTCTTCGACGTGGCTAACGCCGTGCTCGACGCCACCGATGCGGTGATGCTCTCTGCGGAAACGGCGGCAGGTGACTATCCGGTGGAGACCATCGAAGCCATGGACCGCGTCTGCCTGGGTGCCGAGCGGGAGCGCATTGCTCAAGCCTCCGGCCACCGCATCCATGAAGGCTTCGAGCGGATCGATGAAACCATCGCACTTTCCGCTATGTACGCTGCCAACCACCTGACCGGCGTACGCGCCATTGCCTGCATGACCTCCACCGGCTACACGCCGCTGATTGCCTCGCGCATTCGGTCGGGCCTGCCAATCGTAGGCTTGGCCCATAGCCCCATCGCCCAGCGGCGCATGGCGCTTTACCGCGGCGTGGTCTCGCTTCCATTCGATACCACGCACATGGAGCCGACCGAAGTGAACCAGGAAGCCATCAAGCTGCTGAAAGCCCATGGATTGGCACGCCCAGGTGAGCATGTCATTCTTACTCGCGGCGACCATATGAATGCCCACGGCGGCACCAATACCATGAAAGTACTGGCCGTTGACGCCGAGTAACTAACCGCCTCGCCGCACTATCAATAATAAGCGAATGACCAGGAGAGCCATGCCATGAACGATGCCCGCCCACCCCGCCAAGCCGTGCGCACGCTGCAACCGCGCAAGCGTATTGCGCTGATTGCCCACGATGGCAAAAAAACCGAGATGCTGGAGTGGGCGACGCGCTGGCAAGACACACTCAGCCAGCACACGCTGATTGGCACAGGCACTACCGCCGGGCGGCTGAAAACCGCCCTGGGGCTAGAAGTGGAAGGCTTAATGAGCGGGCCGCTAGGCGGCGACCAGCAGATCGGGGCGCGTATCGCCGAGCAGCAGCTCGACGTATTGATCTTCTTTTGGGACCCCTTTGCACCGCAGCCCCACGACCCGGATGTGAAAGCGCTGCTGCGCCTTGCCGCGCTATGGAACGTGCCGGTGGCCTGTAATGCGGCCAGCGCCGACTTTCTGCTCTCCTCGCCCTATCTTAGCGAACGATATGATATGTCGATTCCAGACGCCAACGCCTGGGCACAGGCACGCACGGTATAGACCGGGCGCGCCTTGCGCTCAGCGGGTACGCAGGTGGCGCGCGACCACCTGCTGCCCGCATTGGTAGCTTCCGTTCATCGCGCCGAGCGCGCACTGCAGCGTCAGCTCGGCGATGCGGTCGTAATCTTGCAGTGCCGAATTGACCGGCTGCGGCAGAAAATCTAGCAGGCGGTGGTCACCAAACGTGGCTAACCGCAGCGTCTCCGGCAGCCCCCCCTGGGCAAGCAGCTCATCAAACACACCTTCCATGAGCGCGTAGGAGGCCGTGACCAGCGCATCTACCTCGCCTGCAGCAAAGAGCTGTTGCGCCAGTTCAACGCCCACATCCCGCTCGTAGCGCCCACCACTAAAGGTAACGGCTTCAACCCCCGTCCCTTCCAGCGCGGCAAAAAAGCCCGCACGCCGCTCACGACTCACCGAGAGTTCGGGCATGGCATCCAACCAGGCAATGCGCCGTGTTGAGCCATCCATCACCGAGCGCGTCAGCGCATAAGCGGCTTCTTGGTCATTGCTCACCACGCTAGCAAAGCGCTCGGGTGTCAGGCCACGGTCCATCCCAACGACGCTCCAGCCTTCGTCGGCCAAATCCGTATAAAAGGTGTCGTTTTCCGGCAGGCAGCTGGCGGTAATCAGCACCTCACAGCGCTGGGCACGCAGCGCCAAGGCCAGCGTGCGCTCACTATCCGCGCAGTCATCGGAACTCACCACCAACAGCTGGTAGCCGCGCTCGCGAGCACCGCGTTCCAGGCGTTTGGCGAGGCGCGCGTAGCTGATGTTTTCCAAATCCGGCACGATCAAACCGATCAACCGGCTAGCGCCCCGGCGCAGCGCGGCTGCCTGGGGGTCAATGTGATAGCGGTGCTGACGCACCACAGCCATCACTTTATCGATGGTAGCTGAACTAATGCGCCGCTGTTCAGCCTGGCCGTTGATTACATAGCTTGCCGTGGTGCGCGAAACCCCGGCGAGCCGGGCAATATCGGCAAGTGTCATGCTGGTTTCTCCCTAAATGAAGACGGCAGTTTAGCAGCCGTTTTACCCTCTTCAGACAAAAGTCTAAAGAAACAACCCTTGTGCCAAAAAGTGAATCGATTCAGCATAGCCAACTAACCACAGGTGACACGATTCATCCAGCTAACCTTAACGATCTACGACTAACGTTTTATGCGCGCACTTTCGCCGCCAATCGCAGACGTTGCCGTTGCCTGACCGCGTTTACAGGAGACCCCTATGTTGACACTCGGCCCCGATGACATCTTGCTCGACCGCCACGCGGACAACTGGCAAGCTGCGCTCGACAGCGCCGCCAACGCTCTGGCAGAGGCTGGCTTGGTTGCGGCCGAGTATCGCGATGGCCTCCACGCCCGCGAAGCGCAGTCCTCAACGTACCTAGGCAACGCCATTGCCATTCCCCACGGCACTCCAGAAAGCCGCCATCACGTCAAACGTACCGGCGTACGGGTGCTGCAGTTCCCTAAAGGGGTGCAGTGGCACGACGGCCACACCGTACATGTGCTGGTCACCATTGCGGCACAAAACGACGAGCACCTAGATATTCTGCGCCAGCTTACCCACGTTCTCGACCGCGACGGCGTAGCAACCGAATTAGCCCGCGCCAGCTCCGCCGCCGATGTTGCGCGCCTGCTCTCGAAGCCGTCATTAGCGCCGCGTCTGGATGCCGATACGCTATGTGTTAACTTTCCCGCCCGCGACCCGCAGGAGCTGGCCCTGGCGGCGGCAGCGCGGCTGCGTCAAAGCGGCTGCGTGGATAACGGTTTTATTAGTGCCGTGGCGAGCGCCCAGCCCCAGTGGTTGGGCAAAGGCCTATGGCTTTCAAGCCACGCCCAAGGGGTGAACCAGCCGGCGCTGGGCGTAGCCACCCCCGCCGACACCACGCTAGAGCATAGCGGTCATCCGGTTCATGCGCTGTTCTGCTTGGCCGCCAGCGGCGATGCCCACCGGCCGCTGCTCGAACAGTTGATGGCGGTACTAGAGAACGGCGAAAGCGACAGCTTTGTGGGCAAAAATAGCGCCCAACTGCTGGCAGCGCTGGCCGGTGAAACCGCCAGCACCCAAACCCGCCGCGTGCGCGTTCTGAACCCCCACGGCCTGCACGCCCGCCCGGCCAAACAGCTGGTACAGATCGCTCGTGCCCAGCCCATGCCCATCAACGTACGCCTGGAAGAGGGCAGCGCCACCACGGTATCTGCTGCCAGCTTGACCAAAGTGATTGGCCTGGGTGCACGCCGTGGCCAATGGCTGATCTTCTCTGCCGAGGGCGAACAGGCAAGCGCCGCGCTAGATGCCATTGCCGCCGCTGTCGAAGAGGGCTTGGGTGAAAAAGTCACGCCGTTCGACGGGGGCCGTGATGCCACGCCCGCCGCCAACGCCAGCAAGCCCGCCGTTGAGCCGCTGGCCGCTGACACGCCGCACACCGGTGTAGCAGCCTCGCCAGGCTTGGCGATTGCGCCGGTGTTCGTCATTCGTCCGATGCAGTTCGACTATCCTGAGCACGCCAATCAGCCCGACGACGAGATCGCCCGCCTGGAGGCAGCGCTGAAAGAAGGGGCTGCCCAGCTTCAGGCGCTGGTACACAAAGCGCCCGGCGGCGAAGTCGCCGACATTCTCTCCATGCATGAAGAGATGCTCGACGACCCCGAACTGCACCAGGCGGCGATTGACGCCATCCGCGAAAGCCGCTCGGCGGAAGCGGGCTGGTGGGAAGCTATCGACACCGCCGCCCACGCCCAAGAGATGCTGGCCGACCGGCTGCTGGCCGAACGCGCCGCCGACCTGCGCGATGTCGGCCGCCGCGTGCTCGGCGTGCTTTGCGACGTCAGCCTGCCCGAGCCACCCGACCACCCCTATATTTTGGTGATGGACGATATCGGCCCCTCCGATGTGGCCCGCCTGGATACCTCCCGCGTGCGTGGCCTGCTGACCGTGCGCGGCGGCGCCACCGCCCACAGCGCGATTTTGGCCCGTGCGCTGGGCATTCCTGCCGTCGTAGGCGCCGGTGAAGCGGTCATGGCGCTACACAACGGCAGCATGATGATTCTGGATGGCGAGCGCGGCCGCGTGACCTCGCAGCCTTCCGAGGAGCGCCTGCGCCGCGCCGAGCAGCAGCTGCTCGACCAGCAGCAGCGTGAAGCGGACGCCTGGGAGCTACGCTTCGAGCAGGCGCAAACCCGCGACGGCCACCGGGTTGAGGTTGCTGCCAACCTGGGCAACACCGCCCACGCCGCCGATGCGGTAGAGCGCGGCGCGGAAGGGGTCGGCCTTTTGCGCACCGAGTTCCTGTTTATGGCCTACTCCAGCGCGCCGGATCTCGCCACGCAAATCGCCGAGTACCGTGAAGCCACCGATGCCCTCGACGGCCGCCCGCTCGTCGCCCGCACCCTGGACGTCGGCGGCGACAAGCCGCTGCCCTACTGGCCGGTGCCCCAGGAAGACAACCCCTTCCTCGGCCTGCGCGGTATTCGCTTAGCGCTGACCCAACCAGAAGTGTTGGAAACCCAGATTCGCGCGCTGCTGATGGCCGCCGTCGGTAAACCGCTACGCATTATGCTGCCGATGGTCAAAGACGTGGCCGAGTTCCGCGCGGCGAAGGCGATTTACGACCGCCTGCTCAACGAGATCTCCCCGCAGCAGCGCGCTACCGATGTACAGCTTGGCGTGATGATCGAAGTCCCTTCCAGCGCTCTGCTAGCACCGACGCTGGCCGCCGAGGTCGACTTCTTCTCAGTCGGTACCAACGACTTAACCCAGTACACCCTCGCGATTGATCGCGGCCACCCAGAGCTATCCGCTCAAGCCGATGGCCTGCACCCAGCGGTACTGCGGTTGATCCAAATGACCGTTGAGGCCGCCCACGCTCACGGCAAATGGGTCGGTGTTTGCGGCGAGCTGGCTTCTGATGCCATGGCCGTACCGGTTCTGGTGGGCTTAGGTGTCGATGAACTCTCCGTCAGCGCACGCCAAATCCCGCTGGTCAAAGCCCGCCTGCGCGAGTTTGATCTTGCCCAAGCCCAGGCCAGCGCCCAGTTAGCGCTGAGCAAAGCCACTAGCGATGAAGTCCGCGACGCCCTGGAGGCCAGCTGATGGCAAGAGTTGTCTGTATTACGCTCAACCCAGCGCTGGATCTCGCCTTCAACCTGGATGCGCTGACGCTGGGACACGTCAACCGCCCCACTAGCGCGCAGCTGGAAGCCGCAGGTAAAGGGGTGAACGTCGCCCGAGTACTGGCCAGCCTTGGCCATGAGGTGGTCGTCAGCGGCTTTTTGGGCGAAGAGAACGACGCCCCGTTCAGCCTCGCCTTTCCCCGTTACGGCGTGAAAGATGCCTTTGTGCGGGTGCCGGGCAACACGCGCATCAACGCCAAACTCGCCGAGCAGAGCGGTCGGGTGACCGACATCAACGGCCCCGGCATGCCCATCGAAGCCGCCCATCTGGAGGCTTTACGCACCACGTTAAGCGGCCTGTTTGAAAGTAGCGCGCCGCCTGAGGCTGTGGTGGTCGCAGGCAGCCTGCCTCCCGGCATTGACCAACCCGCGTTTGGCGAGCTGCTTGCCTTCCTGAAAGGTTTCGGAGTGCCGCTGTGGGTGGATACCAGCGGCCCGGCACTGCTCACGGCGATTGCCGCGCAGCCTGCCGCCGTAAAACCCAACGAAACCGAGCTGGCCGACTGGGCAGGAAGCGCGCTCGATACCGAACAGCAGCGCCAAGCCGCCGCCGAGCGGCTGCACGCCAGCGGCATCGAACACGCGCTGATTTCAGCGGGTGCTGAAGGCGTTTTATGGGTGAGCCAGCACGGCATTTGGCAATCCACGCCACCGACCGTCACTGCCACCAATACCGTTTGCGCGGGCGACACCTTTGTGGCGGGCATGCTGCATGGACTGCTGAGCCAGCATACACCCGTCGATACGCTTCGTTTCGCCACGGCGCTTTCTGCCGAAGCGGTACGCCATGTTGGCGTAGGCACTTCCCACGCCGATGATTTTGACTCACTCCAACAACAGACCCGGGTACGGCGTCTTGACGACACCCACACCGAGGGAGCCACGCGATGAACCTAATCCTGATTACCGCCTGCCCCAGCGGCATGGCGACCACGTTCCTGGCCGCCAAGCGCCTAGAGCAAGCCGCCACGCGGCTGGGCTGGAACGTTCATGTAGAGATGCACGGTGAGATTGCGCCACTGCAAGCCGCCAGCGCCGAGCAGATTGCTAACGCCGATTTGATCGTCGTGGCCGCCGACCACGTACCCGCTCCGGAACGTTTTGAAGGCAAGCGGCTATTCCAGGCCCCCATTGCCAGCGCCCTGCCCGACCCCAGCGCCTTCTTAAGCCAAGCTAAGCGGGAAGCGCCGATCTACAGTGCCCCAGCAGCCACAGCGGCTGCCCCGACTAACAGTGCGGGCGGCAAAAAAATCGTTGCCGTCACCGCCTGCCCCACCGGTGTTGCCCACACCTTTATGGCCGCCGAAGCGCTGGCCGAAGCGGGTAAGGCCATGGGCCACCAGATTCGCGTGGAAACCCAAGGCTCGGTGGGCGCGCAAAACAAACTCACGGAAGCGGAAATCGCCGACGCGGACGTGGTCGTATTGGCCTGCGACATCGAAGTGGAGCCGTCACGCTTTGCAGGTAAACGGGTTTATCGCACCTCTACCGGCAACGCGCTGAAAAAGCCGCGCCCGACCCTGGAGGCTGCCTTCACCGATGCCGCTGTTGAAGATGGCACCAGCGCCGCCAGCAGCAGCGCCACCGCCAAAAAAGGCATGAAAGAGAAAGGCGTCTATAAACACCTGCTAACCGGTGTGTCCTTTATGCTGCCCATGGTGGTGGCGGGTGGCTTGTTAATAGCCCTCTCGTTCGTGTTCGGTATCGAAGCGTTCCAGGAAGAAGGCACCCTGGCCGCCGCGCTGATGCAGATTGGTGGCGGCACGGCCTTCGCGTTGATGATTCCCGTTCTGGCAGGTTACATCGCCTACTCCATCGCCGACCGCCCTGGTATTGCCCCCGGCATGATTGGCGGTATGCTCGCCGCCGAGATTGGTTCTGGGTTTATCGGCGGTATTCTGGCCGGTTTCCTAGCGGGCTACGTGGCCCTCGCCGTCACGCGCTACGTGAAACTGCCCTCCAGCGTTGAGTCGCTCAAACCGATTCTGATCATCCCGCTGATTGCCAGCTTGGTCACCGGCCTGACGATGATCTACGTGATTGGCGAGCCGGTGGCTGCCGTGCTGAGCGCGCTCACCAGCTTCCTGGAGTCCATGGGCTCGACCAATGCCGTGCTGCTGGGCATTCTGCTCGGCGCCATGATGTGCTTCGACCTGGGTGGCCCGGTCAACAAAGCGGCCTACACCTTTGGCGTCGGCTTGTTGGCCTCTGAAACCTACGGCCCAATGGCCGCGATCATGGCGGCAGGTATGGTGCCCGCCATTGGTATGGGCATTGCCAGCTTCGTGGCGCGTAACAAGTTCTCTGCCCCCGAGCGGGAAGCGGGTAAAGCCTCGTTCGTGCTGGGCCTGTGCTTTATCAGTGAAGGCGCGATTCCCTTCGCGGCGAAAGACCCGCTGCGCGTGATTCCCGCCTGTATCGCCGGTGGCGCGGTCACGGGTGCGCTCTCCATGCTGGTGGGTGCCAAGCTGATGGCCCCCCATGGCGGCATCTTCGTGCTGCTGATTCCTAACGCCATTACTCCCGCTCTGCTTTACCTGGGCGCGATTGTGGTGGGCTCTTTGATCACCGGCCTGGGCTACGCGTTTATCAAACGTGGCGCTGCCCAAGTAGCCGTTGCCAGCTAAAAGCGGCACACTAAGGGCGAGGCAATCTCGCCCTTTTGTTTTTTAGTCAGACATTCAAAACGACCACCACCCCGCTGTTTTATTAACCATTTTTCGCTAGCTGTTGTTCTCACGCGCGCAATATGTAGTATTTTTACATAAATAACAGCGACGCCAGGGGGGCGGACACGCCCCGTTAGCGATAACGATGTAAAACAGATGTAAAAACAACAGGACCGCCCGTTATGTTTCAACTCACTCGCAGCGTTACTTGGCAGGCCCTAGAGCGCCTGCGCGATAAAACCGCCAATGACCGCATTCGGGACTACTTTACGAATGACCCGCAGCGCTTTGAAAAAATGAGCCTCCGCGTCGGCGGCCTTTTTCTAGATTACTCCAAGCATCAGGTATCGGATGAAGTGCTGGCTAAACTAATCGAGCTAGCCGACCATTCCGCCCTGGTACAGCGCCGCGCCCAAATGTTTTCTGGCGACATTATCAACGTGACCGAGAACCGCCCGGTACTCCACACCGCGCTACGCCATCTTGGCGATGAGCCGGTGTATGTGGATGGCGAAGACGTGATGCCAGAAATCACCCGCACCCGCGAGCAGATCAAGCTGTTCTCGGAAGCGGTGCGTAGTGGCGAGTGGAAAGGCTATAACGGCCAGCGTATTAAAGACGTGGTCAATATCGGTATTGGTGGCTCGGACCTGGGCCCCAACATGGCGGTGCGTGCGCTGTTGAAGTATCGCCACCCGGAGCTGCACTTCCACTTTGTTTCCAACGTGGACGGCACCCATATTCAGAAAGTGCTCTCACGACTCGACCCGGCCACCACGCTGTTTATCGTCTCTACGAAAACCTTCTCCACCCAGGAAACCCTGCTCAACGCCAAGACTGCGCGGCGCTGGTTCCTGGAGAACGCTGGCGAAGACGCCGACGTGGGCGCGCACTTTATTGCCGCTTCCACCAACCGCAAAGCGGCGATGGAGTTCGGTATTCGCGAAGAGAACGTGTTTGAGTTTTGGGCCTGGGTGGGCGGCCGCTACTCCATGTGGTCGTCCATCGGCTTACCCATTGCGCTCTCGATTGGCTTTGAAGGCTTTATCGAGCTGCTGGAAGGCGCCCATGAGATGGACCGGCACTTCATCGAAGCACCTTTCGCTCAAAACATGCCGGTCCTCATGGCGCTGATCGGCATCTGGTACATCAACTTTATCGGCGCGGAAACCCAGGCCATCGTGCCCTACGACCAAGCGCTGAACCAGTTACCCTCTTTCCTGCAGCAGCTGGATATGGAGTCTAACGGCAAGTCGGTGGATATTTTCGGCCACCCGGTGAACTACAAAACCGGCCCGATTGTGTGGGGCCAAACCGGCTCCAACGGCCAGCACGCCTTCTTCCAGCTGCTGCACCAGGGCACCCGCTATGTGCCCATCGATTTTATCGCCTCGCTCAAGCCGGAACCGGGCGTGGAAGACCACCACTTCGCCCTGCTGACCAACATGCTGGCCCAAGCCAACGCCTTTATGGAAGGCAGCCAAGGCGACAGCAAAGAGCTTAGCCAGCTCGACCCCTATAGCTGCCCCGGCAACCGTCCCTCCAGCACCCTGCTGCTCGACGAGCTAACGCCGAAAAACCTGGGCGCGCTGATTGCGCTCTACGAGCACAAGGTGTTCGTTCAGGGCGTAATCTGGAACATCAACTCGTTCGACCAGTGGGGCGTACAGCTAGGCAAGCGCATCGCCGGTGAAATCAGCGAGCGCATCGACGCCAACGCCGCCGACTTCGACGCTTCTACGCAGGGGCTGCTTGAGCTGGTGCGTGCCCACTTTCCCACCAGCGCACGCAAAGCCGATAGCGCCGAGCCAGCAAGCAGTGATAAAAAACCGGTGCGCAAGAAGCGTTAGGATAAAAAGTAAGTAAGCACAGCGCCTTGGCAGACTACCAGGGCGCTTTTGGGTCAGGCTTTTGAACATATCCAGCGCCCTTCCAATATGCGCTACTGAGCCACCAAGCCGCTCAAACTGCTGACTTCCTTGAAAACCACATCATCGGCAAGGTTGAAGTGCCTGTGTCCGCATTCGATCTTCAAGCGTTCGTTGCGGCGCAGATCGGCTTTGACCGTGCTGGATTTGGTTTCTGCAACAAAGTAGACGCGTTCTTCGTTTTCAAACACTACTGCCCAATCAGGGTTGTAGGTGCCCAGCGGGGTGGCAATTTTGAACTTGCCCGGCAGCTTGAAGAAGAACCTGACGCGTGGGTCGAGCGAACACTCATGGGCAAATGTGTTTTCTACCTCGCTGTCGCTCATTACACAGCTGAAAGCGTCGCCCTTAGGGTCTTGAGTATCGCTCTCCAGCGGTTGGGCTTCCAGCAGAGTTTTGTTCAAGGGGGTGGTTACATCATCGCTGGTTTGCGGGTAGACGCTGCTCAGGTAGGTTTCTACAGGCTCATCAAACAGTGTCATCTCGTAGCGTTTGCCGTTGATTTCATGGTACTCAATGCCTTTCACCAGCAGCGCTTGAAGCTCAGTTTTAATCGCAGCAACCACGGTATCCAGAAACGCCTGGGGGTTGATCAGCAGCTCATCCAAGCGATTGGACTGGTCAAGAATCGCAAACAAGGTGGAGCGCGTCAGATGCACACGGTTTTGAATGTAGGCGTAAACATCCGGTACCGGCACGTTTTGGTAACTGGCGTTGCTCTCATCAATGGCGGTTTCCACGCCCTGAATACCTTCCTCATTCATGTGCAGCTTGGCTTTGCGGGAACGCACCTTGGGGGCTTGCACCCTGGGGTACTGGTGAGTATCCGTTAAGGCTTCTACACATTTTTCAATCAGCTCAGATGTGTCCAGCGAGACGCTATAGCGGGTCTGATAATTGATGCGCTGCCAGATCGCCTTGAATAGCGCTTCGTCACCAGCACTTAACGTCTTGCGCTGTACCCGCGCCTTGTCGCGGGCATTTTTCACCCGGCCTTTGAAGCTGACATCGGTTTCGTCTTCAATTTCCTGCTGCAGAGTGCGGGCAAACACCTCGTAGCTTTCATTGGGAATCACCGTGAGCACATTGATGCTTTTGTCGTGTATCCGTTCCCCCTGTTGGTTCACCGCAAGGCGCAAGCCACGGCCAATTTCCTGGCGCTTTTTCATCTGGCTCTGGGTTTCGTTCAGGGTGCAGATCTGGAACACATTGGGGTTATCCCAGCCTTCCCGCAGGGCCGAATGGCTAAAGATAAACTGTAGCGGCTCATGCATATCCAGCAGGCGCTCCTTGTCCTGCATGATCAAGGTATAAGTATCATCATCCTTTTTAGAACCGCGCTCGGTGCTATCCACCCATATTTTTTTGGCGGCGGCCCCTTTGCCTTTTTTATCGCCTGAGAAGTAGCCGTTATGTACCTTGCTGGCAGAGTAAGGAATCAAATCTTTATAATGCGCCTTGGCGGCGTACTTTTCGAAGGCCTCTTCAAACCACTGGGCAAACTTGCCGGGTACGGCATTGCCTTCATCATCATAAGCGCGGTAATTGGCCACCTTGTCAATAAAGAACAGGCTGAGCACTTTAATGCCGCTTTCCTTGACTTTTTTCAGCTTGGCAAAGTGCGCGGCCACGGTGCGTTCGATCTGAAAGCGCATCACATCATCACTTAGGCCGCCCCGCTGTTCGTTCAGGCGCAGGACACCGTTTTTATTGAACTCAATTTCGGTATCGCTTAAAAATTCATTAAGAATGAACCCATCCGCATAGACTTCACGGTACTTGGATTTTTTATAGAGGTCATCGCCTACCTTGAGGCTCACGCTTTTTCGCTTAACGCCGGTTTTTTCATTAACGTCTATCACCACCTTGGCGGTTAATGATTTGGCCTTTTGTTCAATGGCAACCAGCTCTATAAACGCCTGATTCTGACTTTGATCCGACTCAACACCATCCACTTCAATCTGCTTGACCAGCCCCAGGTCATAGGCCTGCACCGGGTCTAGTTTATACAGTAGGTTATAGGGGTTTTTATGAGTGGCCGAATAGCGCAAAGTGCATAACGGGTTGAGATTGCGTATGGCTTTACGGCGAATATCCGTTTCAAAGTTCTGCGGCTCATCGACAATCACAATCGGTTTGACCGCTTTAATGTACTCAATCGGCGCGAAGGCTCTTTCGCCTTTCTGGTTGATTTTATTGATGCTTTTTTTCTTGGTGGCGTTGCTATCATCAATATCTTTGGAAAAACTGTCGATATTGATCACCAGCACGCGAGTTATGGTGATTTCTGGTGTATGGAAGCAGGCTGAAAGGATGGCGTATCCTGTTGGTTGATCACCACCAAGATCACAACCAACAGAGGATGGATACGCCATGTCCAAGTCTAACCTGCATGCTCTTTCACAACCAGAG